>JABEUL010000016.1 GCA_013044465.1 Acidimicrobiales bacterium | reverse complement strand
CATTTCTACCAGCTCATAAGTGGATAATTCCTGGGAGATAAGGGCCCAAGGGAAAACGAAAATCACTTCAATATCAAAAACTATGAAAATCATGGCTACGAGATAGAAACGAACGGGAAATCTCTCGGCAGGTTCCCGTGTGGGGACTATGCCACACTCATACGGTGCGATTTTGGCGGCCGACTTGCGTTTAGGTGCCATTAAACCTGACGCCGCAAAGGAAAGTGCGGCGAACAAAAATGCCAGTATTATAAGACAGAAGATGGGTAAGTAGCTAGCCATAGCTTTACGATATATTTTCTATCACGATTGACACCCCATGTGCATATCAGAGCAAGCGATAGTTCCATCACTGCAGGCAGATGATACTTTTACCATAATTATGGACATTTTCATCACCTTTAAATAAGTCTAGCCAAAATAAATGAAGCAAAAAATGCTTTAAATAGAGATAGGCGATGATATGGCATTTCACTGAATTCGCAGGCCTCGAAGCCAAGTAGAGATACTATTTATCATGCTCATGATTGCCTCGATTACTTCAGGATTTGACCATATATTCCAGACCTGGGGTTATATTGGCGTGGCTTTCATGGTATTCATCGAGAGCGTCGGGATACCAGTTCCGGGAGAGATCACGTTAGTGGCAGCTGGAATATATGCCTCCACTAGACCTAATGAATCTATTTTTTTGATTGTTCTAGCATCCATTTTGGGAGCATTTATCGGCTCTTTGGTGGGCTATCTAATCGGAGCAACCGGAGGCTTTAAGCTAGTTCACAAGCATGGAAAGAAAATTGGAATCACAGAACCTAGATTAAAACTGGGTCACTATGTTTTTAACAGGCGAGGTGTATTAGTTGTAGTGCTTGGAAGATTTGTAAGCGGACTTAGAGCATTTCTTGGATTGTTCGCAGGTTTAACTCGTATGAGACTTCGCAGTTTTCTAATAGCAAATATGTCGGGGGCAATAATCTGGTCGTGCCTATATGGTTTTGGCTCCTATCAACTTGGCTCCACCGTGACCAAACTCTCGTCGATTCTCACCTACGTTTTGGTCCCGATTGCATTAATTCTGATTGTAGTAGCACTGGTGTTTTTGAAAAAGAATGAAGAAAAACTGATCGCAAAAGCTGAAGAAGCCTATCCCGGACCACTTGTGGATCACTTCTAGTTTTAAGTGCCAATTGCCCCAGCAGGAATAGTTCCAAGTCTTCCTGCTTCAAAGTCAGAAAAGGCTTCTTGAATCTCTTCACGTGTGTTCATGACAAAAGGACCGTAAGCAACAACTGGTTCCTTGATAGGTGCTCCGCCTAACAGAAGGACTTCAAGTGTATCTGAGGGGCCATGCTGTTTGGCATTTGCTTTAAATTCCAAAAAGTCACCTTCTCCAAAAACTCCAAGGTTCCCTGTCTTCACAGCTATGTCTGTTGATCCAATGCTGGCGTCACCTTCGAGAATATAAATCAGGGAGTTGAAATCTTTGTTCCAAGGAATCTTCACTTGTGCTCCCTTTTGAATGGAAACATGTGCCAGCGTAATGGGTGTATGAGTAACCCCTGGACCGCCATGTCCTGCGATATCTCCGGCTATAACTCTCACCAGGGCACCGCCATCACTTGAAGACAGTAGTTTGACAGAATCGGCACGAATATCTTGGTAGCGCGCTGGAGCCATTTTTAATGACGCTGGAAGATTGACCCAAAGTTGAATTCCATGAAACAAACCTCCTGCAACAACAAGTTCCTCGGGCGGAGTTTCAATATGGAGAATTCCACCCCCAGCTGTCATCCACTGTGTATCACCATTGGTGATTCGTCCCCCTCCTCCATTAGAATCCTGGTGGATGAATATGCCGTCAATGATATAAGTGACTGTCTCAAACCCTCGATGTGGGTGCCATGGAGTTCCTTTAGGTTCACCGGGCGCATAATTGACCTCTCCCATTTGGTCCATGTGCACAAATGGATCAAGTGCGCTCATCGGCACACCGGCAAATGCCCGCCTCACTGGAAATCCTTCGCCCTCTAATCCCGACGGAGCAGATGTCACCAACTCCACCGGTCTTGAGACTAACTTCTCACTTGAATTGGGCTCTACCAATATTTTGGGCAAAGATAGTATGTCTTCGACATTCACTGCTGGCATCTCACCTCCCTTTCCTGAATTTCAACGCTACTTCTGGCAAACATATTCCTGGTCAATCTGCCTACTATCTGTTAAGGCGTCCTACTTCTCTAGGAAAACACCGCTAAGCAGGTAATTGAAAGCACCTAACTTTAAGCCATTAAGCTTGTGGTGATGCCAAAAGATACATTGAGCTCCGACATTAGACGATGCGACGTATTGGTTCTAGGGGGCGGACCTTCGGGCTCAAGCTGTGCTTATTGGTTGGCTAAGGGTGGCTGGGACGTTGTTGTAGTTGAGAAAAAAATATTTCCGAGAGAGAAAACCTGCGGCGATGGACTTACCCCTAGATCAGTGAGGCCCCTTTTGGATATGGGCTTAGCCAGTGAGCTTGAATCCCACCACCGTTACGAAGGCTTGCGTGCAGTAGCATTTGGAAAAACACTTGAATTAACATGGCCGGCCACTCCAGGGTTTCCGCAATATGGATACTGTGTGACAAGATATGACCTTGATGCCATGGTTGCCAATAATGCCACCAAAGCAGGTGCCCAGCTGTTAAGTGGAACTTCTGCACTTGAACCAATTTTTAGCGAATCCAAAGATGGATCAAAAAGGGTAATCGGAGCCAAAGTTGTAGACAAATCAGGCCAAGAGCGAAACATTTATTCAAATTTTGTAGTAGTTGCAGATGGTGCAAACTCACGCATAGGAAGAGAGCTCGGACTGAACCGGGATAAAGATTTTCCAATGGGACTTGCAATTCGAGGTTATTTCAATTCGCCCCGACACGACGATCCATTTATTGAATCTCATTTAGACATCCGAGACGACAATGGAAAAGTTATTCCGGGATATGGATGGATATTCCCTTTAGGTGATGGAAGAGTAAATGTGGGTGCGGGTCTTTTAAACACCTCATCTAGGTGGAAGGGCTTCAACACAACAAAGTTAATGGAAGCATTTGTCAGACAGGCACCTAAGTCTTGGGGAATAAATGAAGAAAATGCGTGTAATACCCCAACTGGTGGCAGACTTCCTATGGGACTTTGCATTGGGCCTAGGAGTGGCCCTTCGTGGATAGCCGTTGGTGATGCCATTGGATCAATTAATCCTTTTAATGGTGAAGGCATTGCCTATGGCTATGAGACAGGGAGACTCGGTGCAACTGTTTTAGATGAAGCTCTCAGATCACTTAGGAACAACAACTTAGATAGTGACTTTCAATATAGTGACTCCATTCTGGCTTCATATGACAAACGCTTAGAAGAGAACTATCGCGATTACTACCGTGTAGCTAGTCTTTTCGTAGATGCAATCTCTAATCCAGCACTTTTAAAGGTACTGGTGGGAACGGGAATGTATTCAAAAACTGTGATGGAGTGGGTCTTAAGAGCAATGGCTAATCTTTTAAGACCTGATGAAACTGGTCCCGCTGAAGCTGTCATCAAATTTGGAGAATGGTCGGCTAGGAAATTAAGGCCAACTATGCCCACGACAGTAAAAATCTAGGAGCCACTCAATGAATGCATTGCCATGGAAGCAGCTGCGCTGTCTGCGGCGTCTATAGTTCTTGTTATATCAGCTTTTGTATGCGCCAGACTTGGGAACATAATTTCGTATGCGCCTGGAGCCAATGCGATTCGATCCTTTAACATCGCGTGAAAAAACTGCCTATATCGTCCAGAATCTGCAGCCTTCTTTGCTCCAACGAAATCATTTACATCTACTTCACTAAAAAATATACCTAAAAGTGTCCCAGCTCTCGGCACCCGCACCGCAATCCCTCTTTGGCCTATGACTTGGTTTAACCCTTTGCTCAGTTCTATTGTCGTCTCTTCCAACTGTTCATAACTATCAGGAGTCAGTTGACTCAAGACTGCTTTGCCTG
>JABEUL010000213.1 GCA_013044465.1 Acidimicrobiales bacterium | reverse complement strand
TTTTTGAGCTCGTGAATAACGAGTTTCCATAATTACTTCTCCTTAATAAGTGCCCTCTATGTTAATTTCTCATGCGACAACTTTCCTGAAAGTGAGGGCCTTAGTTAGCTAGACTGGACACAGATGTTCGTTTCAGGTCTAAGTTTAGCGATTAAATCGGCGAATTCAATCTTTTTGGGTCGTGATATTTATGTGTTATCCACTGAATTGGATTACATAATCAACCATAGGCAAATAAGTAAATTGACCTGTTTTTTAGAAGATCAGTAATATTTTGAACCACTTTTTACGGGTCCATTTCCAAAGTGTTTAGCCTTCAAAAGAAGTTGGCGGCAATAGCCTCGTCTAAGTCATATATATATTTAGCATATCTGGAGCGATATATCTTCTAGCATCCGTGACACTTACTCACAACGCATGGATGGATCCAACCACTCAGATGAACTGTGGCTGTGGAGACCCTGGAGTTTTTATGTGGTTTATTGCTTGGAACGCGCATGCAATCGACGCCGGATTAAACCCTTTTTCCACTCACGCCATTTGGTTCCCCAATGGCGCTAATTTATTGGATTCAAATTCAGTATTCTTTATTTCACTAATAAGCTACCCCTTCACCAAACTTGGTGGACCAATACTTTCATTCAACATAGCGCTAACTTTGTCTCCAGTAGTTAGCGCCATATCAATGTCGATGCTGGCAATGCGGATCACTAAAAGTCCGTTGGCATCGTTCGTTGGCGGCTTTATCTATGGATTTAATCCTTACGTCCTAGGTGCGATGGCCTTTGGCGATCTTCAACTGAGCTTTGCGTTTTTCCTCCCACTTCTACTGGTCATCATTTTTGACCTTGCTACGAAAAAGAGGGGAGTAATTGCGAGCGCAACATTTGCTGCGTTGCTCATCATTTGCCAGTATCTGACTTCACAGGAAATTTTGCTTGCTTCACTATTGATAGTGATACTTTGCGGACCAATAGTGTACTTATTCTCAATGAAATTTTTCGACCTAAAATTGTTTATCAAGTTTGGCATACTTGTATTGGTCATATTCATTGTCGTAGATGGCGCAATGGTTCTCTATAGTCTGATTGGACCAAATAGCGTTCACTCCACTCCCGTGCCGTATCCGTGGCAATGGGGCATGGGATTTCGAGGACTTTGGAGTGCGCCTAGTCGCACCCCACACGGTGACCCACTTTCATTACTATTTGGATTTTCCGGTGCAGTTAAACCCGATAGTGAGTACTTTGGCTCAATTTTATTGGTTCTATTACTGCTCTGCATAATCTCTGGGTTTAAGGACCGGATATTATTAGCTGCCTCATGTAGCCTGGTCATAGCCTTCTTGCTTACTCTCGGATCTCCAAATACAGTAAATTCACCTAAGCAAGTTCATTTTTTGCCTTGGTGGTTAATGTTGCACTTGCCATTTGTGAGGCTGATATTCCCAACGCATCTCGTTATTTTTGTCTGGTTTTTCGCAGCAATAATATTTGCCAGAGCAGTAAAACGGCTCACCGAAAAATCACAGACTTCTGATCGCTTGGCATTTCTTCGCAGGCCCGAGGCAGTGTTATTGCTTTTATTATTGAGTGCTACTCAAGTAGCCTTTGCACTAGATCCGGTGATTCCAACCACACGAGTCTCAGCTCCATCTTGGCTCGCAACTATTCCAAAATCTAAGGTAAATTCTGTGGTAATCCTATCGCCATTAGGAAATCTTTACACAAGCACACCAATGGTGTTTCAAGCGCTTGATGGCTTTAAATTTAATTTAGTTGGAGCATACGGAGTGTTTGAACCAGGACCATACGTTAATAGCGCATTTAACATAGACATGCCAATTATGAATGATTTGCAACAAAAAACATTTTCAATAAGTAGGTTCCGATCTGATCTATCTAAATACAGAGTTAACGCAGTTGTCATTGTTGATTCGAATGAATATATTGGTCTGCTTATTCAAGTTTATAGACATTCTCCGGTTATGATCGGGCAAAATACCTGGCTATTTAAGTGAAACTTCTGGGTTAAGAGAGGTTTGTAGCTCTATCGAAAATTATTTACGTCAATAATTTTTGTATTCGAAGCCATATCGTGCCAAGCCCTACCCTCGGATCCCCAAAGTGGCCACAAGGCGTTCAATAAACCCGGAAAGTAACAGAAGCCGTATAAACCAGAGTAAATAAACATACGCAACCATGCCTTTAAAAATGTTGGCGATTTCCCTGTAGTCACATCAATCACTCGAATCTTCATCGCACGTTTACCAACCGACCCAGTGGTAGCGCTATCAAGAATTCCATAATATATCGAGCTAACAGCGGCAAATATAATTATTTGAACTAACTCTCCAACTATTAAATTGCCAAACGGTTGAAATGTGGAATTAGTGGAATTAGTTGTAGTAGTCGAACTGTAGTAGAAGCCAATTATTAAAATATAGAGGAAAACCAATGGAATTCCAATAATTAATTGGTCAATTATTAATGCAGCAACTCTCTTGCCCCACATTCCACTAGGGGAGAATTGCCCAGGCATTCCCATTCCCATTGGTTGTCCGTAGTAGCCGGGTGGTTGATAGCCAAAAGGAGGCATGCCAGGCTGCTGGTACCCATACGGAGGAACACCTGGAGGTGGGTAATATCCAGCTTGTGGAGGAACTCCATAATTTGGTGGCTGTCCAAGCGGGGGATAAGTTGGCTGCTCAGGTGGCGTAAAGCTTGGTGAATCTACTTGGCTATAACCCGGGTAGGGGTCCGGTTGATTTGGCTGAGGTGTTATAAATGGATTCGATTGATTTTGAGAAGATTCATCTGGAGAATCTGGGGCATTTGAATCTGTCACTTTAGCCAGCTCCTATTTGCAATTGATGTAAAGTTTCGTGTCTAATTATCTAATAATACCTTAAAAATCTAACTTCAGCTTTTGCCTCGTTAAAGTATATGAAACCTAAACAATTCAAAAACCCAGGAACTGACAAGCAATGTCGGAATTGTCATCTTTATATACATGGTCTTGATTTGAAGTACTTTTATTTTAGGTGCAATCAGTAAAGCAATTGCAATAACAACTATGACTATGGCAAATGGGTTGGCAGCAACAGCAGAATCAAAATGACCGCGTAGTGTAGCTTCGACTGAAGTAGTCATTCCACAAAATGGGCATGGAACTCCTGTCAATTTAAGGAGCGGGCATTGAAGGTCAGAATGACCCGGAATTCTAGGGAGAGCTATACCTAAGCCCAACATTGTCCCGCCTAGATATCGACAAGGCTTCAGGATAATTGATGTGTGGCCTAATTTGACGTAAGGCCTATTTGCATCGCTGTGGCTAACAAACCGAGCTATGTCATTTGTCATTCGGCTACATCCGGGTATTTGTGAAGAATCCAATTAAACATGGGTTGGAAAGAAAACCATCCACCTGGCGCAGATCCCACTTGGCTTCTAGTCAATAATGCAGTTTCCCTGTCTATCAGATGGGGGACACCAGCTGCCTCTGCAAGCAGCTGTGCACCGCAAGAACGATCCATTGCAATAAACCACCAAGCAGCTTCGTCTATTGTGCTACCTACGGTTAATAGTCCATGATTCTTTAAAATTACTGCCTTTTTCTCACCCAATGCGATACCTATACGTTTAGCTTCATCCAAATCAAGGACTACTCCTGAATAGTCATCAAAAATGCCATGATCCTCAAAGAATGCACAAGAATCTTGTGTAATTGGATCCATCAGTTTTCCCAAAGATGAAAATGCTTTCCCATATAGTGAATGTGAATGACAAGCTGCATTTACATCAGGGCGCTGGGCATGAATTGTTGAATGAATTGCAAAAGCAGCCCGATTCACTGGACGATTTCCAAATACGACATCTCCTGAATGGTCAACTAAAATTAAATCAGAAACACTCGTCATAGAAAAATGATGGCCGAAGGGGTTCACCCAGAAACAGTCTTTTTTCATTGGATCCCTGACCGTAAGGTGGCCTGCTACGCCTTCGTCAAAGCCAAGTTCGCCAAAGACTCTAATTGCTGCGGCCAGATGTAACTTTAGATGCTCACGTTCTTGCTCTAAATCATTAAATTCAGGCATTTTTGGAACACTAACAGGCACAAAGTTAATTATATGTGCTTGGAGCTATCATTTGTAGCCCTTATCTGGAATTAGTACATTTGGGTTGGCCAAACAAGAAGCACTGATCTGGGCACATTACTGAAGCATTCCAATCGGGGTTCATCTCTAACAATCACTAGTGCACAGGTGTGTCAGAGTTCTTGAGGTTGCGCATTGCAGTCCAAACGATTGCCGCCATAAGCAGCCGATAATGATCCCGTTCTCGACTCGGAGCATCAATATCGGCAGTTAATTTAAAATACCGGGCAATCTCTAACAGCACATAAGGTGATGTGAGAGCGAGAAATGGATTGTCACTAATAGCTTCAACAAACCGAAAATTTAACAAGTCGTGCGCAAACCTTAGTCCTCCACAAGCCGGACACTCAATGCCTGCAAAGTATTTGGTTGGGCATTTTGGCATTAATTTTGTCGAATCTCTAGGGTTATTCCCTCGAATATAGGCGATTGCTATAACTAATGCGACCAACTTAAAGAAAGATAGCAGTCGAGCATCTGATCGAATTGAAACTATGCTTTCACGCAACCTTTTAACTCCTAAGTGGAAGTCCGTTTGAATCCTTTACGCTACCAGTGAGAATCATTATTGCATCGATAAGTGCCCAAAGGCCAAGACCACCACAGGTAAGTAGTTGTGCTACTCCGATACCTGAATAGCCAAGATAAAACCTACCTACACCAAAACCTCCAAGGAATAGCTGCAAGAGTCCTGCAACAATTTTGCTCTTTTCAGAATAAGGCAAACCTGTCTGAGGGTCTCTTCCATAGGGAGCTTGTGGATCAGCACCACCCGCAGGGTACTGAACTGCACCATACTGTGGAGCCTGGTAAACAGCAGGCCCAGGATACGGTTGCTGTTGATACGGTTGGTCTTGCCCAGGCTGTCCAGGATACGGTTGCTGTTGATACGGTTGGTCTTGCCCAGGCTGTCCAGGATACGGTTGCTGTTGATACGGTTGGTCTTGC
>JABEUL010000015.1 GCA_013044465.1 Acidimicrobiales bacterium | reverse complement strand
GTCCAGTTACTACCGTGAAGGAGGAACTTAGCCCGCGGTGCGTCACAGAAACACCAGCTGACATTGGTCCAGCAGTTGCGGCCGTTATGCCTGGGATTACTTCAAAAGCAATATTTGCCTCCATAAGTGCTTGGGCCTCTTCGCCTCCACGCCCATAGACATAAGGATCGCCACCTTTTAATCTGGCAACTACTTGACCACCTAAGGCATGGGTAACTAGGAGTTCGTTAATCTTTTCCTGTTCAAAGGGGAAGCCGGGGCGTTTGCCCACATCAATTAGTTGAACGCCTGGCTTAGCAAATAACAGTAAGTCAGGATGGACCAAGCGATCGTAGATGATGACATCTGCAATCTCCAATACTTTCCTGGCCTTAAGAGTCAATAAATCAGGATCTCCAGGTCCAGCACCTACCAGATATACGGGGAAGCTTCTAATCATCTGTGTACTTGAATCAGCCATTTGAATATACTCTTTGAAAAGATGTTTTCTAACTTTAACAGCATGTAAACCTCACCAGCTAAGACCAATCTCTTCAGCAGCCAGTTTCATAGTCGTTGCCACTCTAATACCAAAAATCTCTGGTGATTCATTTGATTCAGAGGCAAAACTTTCCCGAACTAGTAATGAACCGTCTTCATTGGCAAGCATCGCTTGCATATTAAATCTGCTCCCCTCACAAGATTGCACGTACCCATCAACCTCTCCGCAGTAGGCTCCGATTGCCGATGTGCATCCTCCACCCATTGCAGACAAAAAGCTACGCTCAGCCGCAACTTCTGCATGTGAAACTTCATCGTCAATTTGGTGTAACAACTCCTGTAACTCTCCATTGATGCTCACGCACTCACAGGCTAGTGCACCTTGCCCGACCTGGGGAGTAAAAATGTCGATCGGAAGTAAGTCAACTATGTTATCTTCCAATAGGTTAAGCCTCAAAAGAGCAACGTATGCCATTAATATAGCTCCATTTTCCGGGATCTTTGCAAGACGTGTAGAGATATTACCTCTGAGATCAACAAAGTTTAAATCTGGCCGCAACTTTTTGAGCTGAGATTTTCTTCTCTGCGAGCCAGTGGCCACAGTTGCATTTAAATTAAGGTCTGCTAGCTTCGAACCCACTAGAACGTCTCTTGGGTCACCTCGTTTTGGAACACAAGCGATTTCTAGTCCTGGGTAGGAATCTGCGGGAATATCTTTAGCGCTGTGCACCGCTATGTCTGCCAAACCTTCTGCCACTGCCTGCCTTACTTCAGTTGCAAATACACCAATTCCTCTGATCTCAGCTAAAGAAGTTTCTCCTTTTTTATCCCCAATTGTTTCAACTGGCACGAAACTGCAAGCCGAACCTGGAAAAGCATTTTCAATTTGATCTTTGACAAAAGTTGCCTGCCACATAGCTAAGGGGCTTTTTCTCGTGGCAATCTTTATATTTGAACGGTTAAATGAAGGTCGCACTAGATATCAAATAAATGTCTGATCGCTTCGGTCAATCTCTCACCCTTGGCAGAACCGGATGCATCTTTTAGGCGGACAGTAGGTTCATGTAGGTAGGTTGCAATAAGTCGTTTAGTCATAGCCTCTACAACCTCTCTTTGCTTTTTATCAAGTTGAGAAAGCTCGCTTTCAAAATTGCTTAATACCCCTTGCCTTATATCTTCCCCACGTTGCCTGAGCGCAGAAATTACAGGTGCAGCACCACGATGTGCAACCGACTCTTGATACCTTAATAGCTCTTTACCTAAAAGTTTTCTGACTGAGGCAATCTCACCTGATCTATGAGCTAATCCCACTTCGGCCAGATCACTTACATCGCTTAGATCCAGCACGACGATGCCATCAATCAGTTTGGCATCAGATTCAACATTGTGCGGAATTGAGGTATCCACAATTACTAGAGGCGATGATCTCTTTGATGTCGCTTCTCTAAGGCTATCTGCAGTCAAGAGCGGCTTTGGCGAAACTGTGGATAGAAAAACTACATCGACGCTTTCCAGAGCTTTTGGAATTTCAGCCATTGGAAGCGGTTTTGCCCCTATATTGTTTGCTAATTGCACTGCTTTGGCTTTAGTGCGATTTGCAATCAAAACTTCTTCAACCGAGGCCCTCTTAGATAATGCCTCTGCCAAACCAGTGCCCATCTCGCCAGCACCGACAACTAATACACTTTTTCCCTTAAGTGAGCCGTTGGATTGGACCTTTGCTAATTCAACTGCGGCATGTGCCATGGAAGTAATTCCGCTGGCAATCGAAGTTTCACTTCTGGCCTTCTTCCCGGCCTCTATTGCATGTTTAAATAATTGCCGGAGTACTGGCCCTAAAACACCTTCTTTTTGTGCGGCTTGAAACGCTCTTTTGACTTGCCCAAGAACTTCACCTTCCCCAAGAACCGCTGAATCAATACCAGAGGCAACTTCAAAGAGGTGAGCAACTGCTGCGTCATCGTAAGCTACAACTAACTCATCAGCCAACTTTTCACTAGGCAGCCCACTGTAGTGTCCTAACCACTCCTGCAACTGGGTGACGCCTGGGTGGAACCTATCCACTACGGCATAAATTTCAGTTCGAAGACAAGTTGAGAGCACGACAACTTCTTCAACGTCTCCCCTCTGAGACACTTCCCTTAGAACTTTCGGAAGGTCGCTAACAGCGATTGCTAGCTTCTCGGCATGTTCTTCAAGCATTGATTGGGACTTTGCTCCCACTACAACGATCGACACGCCTTGTTAAACCTCCTGGATAAAGCAACCTGTTCAGACCAGCTTAAACAGATATATAGGATTTTCCTGCTCTAATTATTCTAGACCAAGACTTGTTGGTGCCAGTCGGCGCTATCTGGCAGAATATCGAGGTGGCTAACTTTGCAATCAATCCTGACTCGTTCCTTCCCGAATTTGTAGGGAAGGACAAGAGGGCCAAATTCTCCTTTACTCACCCCGACAAAATAGAACTCCCTAGTGAACAAGACCTTCTTTGTGGAGTAGCCGAAGTAGATCTGACCCCACCACCAGGAATGCCAAAGGCCGGATATTCGTCAAATGCCCACGACGGCAATGGTTTTAGAACCCGAATCAGAGCTCGCATCTTTTATCTAAGGCATCAAAAGACCTCTATGGCGATTGTCCAATGTGACCTATTGGGAGGATCTTCAGTTGTGCAGCATTTGGTAGCAAAGGCCGTGGAAGAAGCAACCGATATCCCCCTAGCTGGAATTATGATCGGAGCAACCCACACTCACGCAGCACCAGGTCAGTTCCTCGGATCCGATTTTTATAACAGATTTGCATCTAACCACTCAGGATTTGACCCTCTTTGGACTCAATTTATCTCCAACAGCATTGCAAAAGGGGTCATAAAGGCATATGGAAATAGGACAGCAGCCAAAATAGCAATTGGTACATGCGAGATCTGGGGATTAACTAGGAATCGGTCGCTTCATCCCCACGTTTCAAATGAAACTGTAAAAGACAAGAGACTTGAGCCGCAGAGAAAATTCCATTCAATAAACCCAAAGCTGCATATATTGCGAATTGATTCAATTGATAAGAACAACAAAACAAGCCCCATGGGTGCAGCAATCATCTTTTCTGTACATGGAACCGGTATATCCATGAGAGATCACCTCTACCACTCAGATGTCTGGGCATACATATGTGGCCAAGTCAAACATCTAGTATCCAAAAACACAGGTCACGAAATTGTAGTTGGCGCAATGGAAGGTAGCCACGCCGATGTTGCACCCGCCATAGTACCTGGGCAGGCTGGATTCAAAGAAGCCAAGAGAATTGGAAAGTCGGTCGGGGACGAGGCATATGAGCTTTACAACTCACTTGAAAACAGTCTTAGCGACAACGTCGCACTTGGTGTAGCTTTTCGGGAGTTAAACATTGATAAAACTCACACAATCGGTGGGGTGAGCATTCCGGATCGACCTGCTGTGGGTGCAGCATTAGTAGCTGGGGCTAAGGAAAATACCACGCCGATATTAAACCAAGTTCCACCCTTTCGAGCAGGATTTCCAAGACCACACCGCGAGGGCGACCCCCAGGGGTCAAAGTGGGTAATTGGCACAAGGTGGCTCCAACCAATCATTTTGCCCAAAAGCTCGTTTCCAAGAATCCTGCCACTGCAAATACTGAAAATTGGCAAGTATGCCATTGTGGGCTTGCCTTTTGAGATAACAGTGGAGAGTGGAAGGCGCATCGCCGAGAGAGCTGCGTCAGAGCTTTCTTCTTTTGGGGTAGACAAAGCTATTGTCTCATCAGTTGCAAACGAGTATTCAGGCTACGTTGCCACAAAAGAAGAGTACGAACTGCAATACTATGAAGGTGGACATACCCTCTATGGTCCCAATACCCAGCAGTTCTTGGCTAATGCAATCGAAGCTTTGGCCAACGATTTAAAGTCAAGTCCCAACGGAGTACTCCAAGATGCTGCAGATAGCCGCCAGTTCAACCTTAAAGTCAAAGAATTTATGAGACAAAAGGGTAACCTCCAAGCTAAGAGAGTCGCTCTTTCACCAATACGATTTTTTGACCCAAAGGCCACCGTTGAAGGATACTATGAACTTTTTTATTGTGACGTAGATCCAGATTCACTTGACTGGAATGAGAGAATGGTTTCTATTCAGTCCCAAGATTCCGATGGCAACTGGAAATTTGCCGAGAAAAATGGATACAAAGTTGACGACCAAGGTTGGGATATAGAAATAACTCACCAACGCATAGAGGCAGATAGTCATAGATACCGGGTGAGATGGTATGACCCGGCATTCAAATTCGGTCGCAAGCATCGATTTTACTTTCATGCCAACCGAAACCAAAGCGAGTGGTGGTCAGATCCTTTTGATTAAACCAGATAATTCAACCGTTAGCTTATTGCACATTCAAATTAGCGCCAGTTTTTAAAAAATACCAGGAAAGTCAGTTAATTAGTTCCCTCTGAAAAGTAATTATCGGCTTTACATGTAAAATTTAGATCCCCACAGAGAAAGAGCATATCTTTGCAATCATTGCCACCTCAACCTAAGCGCATACCACATGAGTTGAAACTCCATGGAGATGTCAGAATCGACGACTACTACTGGATTAACAACCGCGAGGACCCTGACGTCTTAGAGCTTCTACGGGCTGAAAACGAGTATTTTGACTCGATGACCTCACACTTGGTCGGGCTAAAGGACACTATTTACAGTGAAATTCTGGAAAGGATTGTGCAAGACGAAAGGAGCCTTCCGGTCCTAAAGGGATCGTATTCCTACTCGACTTTGATGAGAGAGGGAATGTCTTATCCAATCCATACCAGGAGAAAAAAGGATTCCCCTGGTGCACTAGATTTGACCGACCCGATGGCACCGCCTGCAAATGACGAAGAGGTCATTATTGATCAAAATGTTGAAGCACTAGGACATGATTACTTTTCATTAGGTGGAATTGAAATCTCACCAAGTGAAGACTTGGCGGCGGTCTTATTTGACTACGAAGGGGATGAGGTCTATACGTTAAAAATCAAGAGTATTGGGGCTAACACTTATTTAAGCGATGAGATTGAAGAAGTCTCTACTTCAATGGCTTGGTCAAAAGATTGTAAATACATTTTCTATACCAAGCTAGATGCAGCAATGCGTCCATTTGAACTCTGGAGACACGAAATTGGCGCAGAGGTCTCTCAAGATCAGCTCATCTACAGAGAGGACGATGAGGCCTTTTTCCTATCAATTTCAACTACCAAAGATGACACATGGCTGCTTCTAGAACTTAACTCCAAAATATCAAGCGAAATAAGAGTTTTAAAATCAGGAGAACCAGCTTCTGCCTGGACTCTGATAGAAAAGCGCCATGAGGATTTCGAGTACCACATTGACCACATTGCAATTGGCGACATCAGTTATTTTTTAGTGTTAACCAACCACAACGCACTTAATTTCAAGCTCTGCCTCGCCCCATGCGACCAACCTTCTCTAGAAAACTGGGTAGACCTAACTGAATACGACCCTTCTATCCGGACCGAGGACTTTGAAGTTTTCAGGGACTATGTTGTTCTGTCACAAAGAAAAGACGCTACTAAAAGGCTTCTCGTGATTGATGTGAATTCCAAGAAAGAACGAGTAATTGAATCGAATCAGAGTGTTGGAGTAGTTTCACCGACTGGAAATGCCGATATTGGTCTAGATTTTATTCGCTATCGGGTAGAAACTTTAAATAGGCCGGAGGCAATTTTCGACGAGAAACTCGATGGCTCTAAGCCTCCAGAGCTACGTTTCGAAAGGCCTGTCAAAAACATCAATACTGACAAATTTGTCTCCACACGCTTGTTTGCCACAAGTGAAGATGGAACTCAAATTCCGATTTCTTTAATAGAATCTAAGGATGCGTCTATAGGTGCAAGGCAAAGTCGACCCTTAGTG
>JABEUL010000212.1 GCA_013044465.1 Acidimicrobiales bacterium | reverse complement strand
TGCAACAAGTTAGCTTGTTGATCAACCAATGGATGAATCTTCGTTCTCACTATGGTTTCTCAGAATGGCTCTCTGATCCTTACTACACAGAAGATCTCATGGGACTCCTATTGCTTGCCGACCACGCAAACGACATGACAATTGCTCGGAAAGCCTCAATGTTGCTTGACATTCTTTTCTTTGATATGGCAATTAACAGCCATGATAACGTTTTGGCTTCCACACATGGTCGCAGTTATGCACAAAAGGATACGAGTGGTTACGACGAAAGCACTACTAGTCTGGAGCAACTAGTTTTGGCACCGGGCACACCCCACTATCAGAGTCTGGAACAAAGTGCCCTTTTGGCAGTTTCGACCCGTTACAGACCTCCACAAGTTTTACGGGAGATCGCAAATGATCCATCGACTGTCACTGTAAATGAGCAGGCTGGTATTCCCTTAAATGCTCTCGCTCCAATCAACGCCACTAATTCGGTGGCTCCATATGGACTAAGTTACTCAGACCCAAATGATTTGATAGCTTGGTGGGGAATGGGTGCACAACTAAGCTGGCAAGTAGGCCCCCTTAGTTTGCAGACAATCAATAAGTATGGCCTCTGGTCAAATGCAACATTCTCTCCTGCTTCGCCTTTTAAAACTCTCTTAGAGACATCTAGTAAATCTCAGCTTCAAAAGCTTGCGCTATCTGTGGCAAATGAAATCGACTCTCCCCTTTTAAGTCAAGCAGCATGGACCACTTGGAAGTCACAAGATGTTTCGTTATCTAGCGTTCAGAACTGGCGTGTGGGCCAGCGAGCAGGCCAAGTGCATATTTGGCAGGCATCAATTAATCCCCAAGCATTGGTATATACAAACAGCCCGTCAGTACCACTTTCTAACGATGAGTTCGGCTCAGGTGGTTCATATTGGGCAGGTGAAGCCTACAATCCTACCAGTGGCCAAGATAAAAATATAGCTATATTCATGTACTCTCCTAATTATTCTCCGATCCCTTCCCTCGGCGCTTACTTTAAATACCCAGGCTTCACTCATGCATACTTTCCAACCCAGTATTTTGATCAGGTAGTTCAGGCAGACAACTGGACCATAGGTCGATCCGGGCAGGGCTATATTGCCCTTTGGTCGTGGAGGGCGCCTACTTGGAGGTCAAGTCCATCCACCTCATCGAGTAAACAATTTACAGGACCATTTGATCTACAGGCACTTGGAGGTGCCGACGATGTTTGGATTGTAGAAGTGGGCTCAGCTGCACAGTGGCAGGCTAAAGCAGGTCCTAAAGGAAATCCCTTTGATGCATTTGTCAAGTCCATTGAAGCAACCAATCCACAAGTAACACCACTCAATGCCAATCATCTTCCTTGCTCAAGTTCTTCACCAAATTGTGCTTCACACAGCGCCTCCGATGGATTTGATGTTGTCTATGATTCTCCATCAATCGGGCAGGTGAGCTATGGAACTTACTCACCTTTCAAGGTGTCCGGCAAAACATTTAGCCTGACCCCAGGATACAGATATAACACACCTTGGGCAAAAGTGCCCTTTGGCTCGCAGAACTATGAGATTACTGATAATGGTTGGTCGCTGGATTTAAATTTTGCAAACTCATCTCTAAATAGTGCTGGACCATCTAGCTAGAGTTACCTCTGTTTCCTTTCTGGAATATTGAAGTTGAGGCCCTTTTTATGAGATGCGGACTTATTTTAATTGACTTGTTTGTAAAACCATTTATTTCATTATCCAACAAGTCAAGAGCAAGCTCGCCAACCTCACGCAGTGGGGCAGCTACTGTAGTCAAGTTCGGAAGCATAGTCTCACCAAATGGAAGCCCGTCAGCACCAACTACGCTCAGATCATCAGGAATCGCCATACCTAGACTCATTGATTTGGTAATGATTCCCAATGCTTGAAAATCATTAAAGGCTACAAGTCCACTAACTTTGGTGCTTTTAATATCCAAAGCACACTGCTGTCCTCCCTCAAAATCTGGCTCATAGGACTTAAGTAGTGTTACCTTCAAGAGAGGATAATCATTTTTTACCGCAGCAAGAGCCCGAAGGCGGATGCGTGACGACCAAGATGACTTTGGTCCGGGAACAAAAGCAATCTGATTGTGCCCTTGCTCGATCAGGTGCTCAATTGCTAGCTTCACAGTCAATTCTTGATCAATTGTTATCGATGAAATTCCTTCAGCCTTCTTATTTACGAAAACTATTGGCACACCCCTAGATAAACTTATTAATGACTTGGTAGAAGAAATGGGAGCGCAAATTATAATCCCGTCGACATTTCGAGCTAGCGAAGAAGTAGCCTCTCTCTCTTCAACTGCGCTCCTACTACTGTCGGCAAATAGTACTAGCCTGTTGGTGGCCCTAGCTTTTCGCTGTGTGTGGTGTACGATTGCGGCAAAAAAAGGATTTGTAATATCTGGGACAATTATTGCAATCGATGCGCTTTTCCCCCCCGCCAGTTGTCTTGCAGCAAGATTAGGGACATACCCAAGTTCTTCCACGGCCCTAAGCACTCGCTCCCTTGTCAAGGGACTGACAAATTCTGGACGTGAAAGTGTTCTAGGAGGCTGCTTAAGTAATGGCTGTTTCATTTCTTTCGCTTCTTGAATATGCAATTCTGGCAAGAACTTAATCACAATTGGCCAATATGTTTAT
>JABEUL010000211.1 GCA_013044465.1 Acidimicrobiales bacterium | reverse complement strand
CCATAAACATATTGGCCAATTGTGATTAAGTTCTTGCCAGAATTGCATATTCAAGAAGCGAAAGAAATGAAACAGCCATTACTTAAGCAGCCTCCTAGTAGTTGTTGTGTGGAGTTTAAGTTCGATAATCTATTCGACTGACAAACTTCAGGACCTAGTCCAAGAAATTAACATTAACCGTCAAGAGGACCAGGGTAAGCCTCTTCAGCTTTATCACGAAGTTGAGCGAACTTTCTTCGTGCCACGAAAATAAAAAGAACTACAATGCCCACGGCGATTACTCCAAGGGCAAGATTCAGATAGTTTGAAGCTGAAAAAATACTGCTGCCGACAAAATAAGAAGCATATGAGTAGAATGCGGCCCATAGTATCCCACCTGCAGCGTTATAAAAAAGGAACTGCTTCCATCGCATTTTGTTAGTTCCAGCCAAAAAGGCTGCATAGGTTCGAAGAATTGAAACAAATCTCCCAAAGAAAACGACTCTGTTCCCATGCTTGTCAAATAGATAACGTC
The DNA here is from genome assembly GCA_013044465.1 of Acidimicrobiales bacterium. Taxonomy (GTDB): domain Bacteria; phylum Actinomycetota; class Acidimicrobiia; order Acidimicrobiales; family JABEUL01; genus JABEUL01. Next base: position 11,096 of record JABEUL010000211.1, on the reverse strand, counting down.
CAATTTTTATTTTGGTTTCGTCAATAGCAAAAAAGTGACCATATTTTCTCAACAGGCGGTACCCTCCGACATCCCCTATCCAAAAACCGATGTTGTCGCCCGTAATCGCACCAAGTGCGGCCACGATGAAGATAACAGTCACTGACAATTTGTGAGAGGTCCCTGAATATATCCCAGCTGTAATTAATATGGTTTCGCCAGGGAGTGGCACACCAATACTCTCAATTGCAATAAATAAAAAAACGACACCATACCCATACGAAACGAGTAGATGTGTAACATTCATCGGATTTTGTTAGCTGAAAAATCAGCGGTCAAAAAAACCCTCGACTACTTGAGCGTGTAGCAAATTTGCGACTTCTTTAGGATGTTGTGCATGGACATCATGATCTGCAGGTGAAAACCAGTGGACTTTGCTTTTCTTAAGCGCATTTTCTGCACCATCTATGGCATTTCTTTTCCCAGGAAAGTTCTCTCTGGCTGATTCTGCCGGGATTAGTAGTACGGGAGCACCAATGTCTTGGTAGATCTTCGATGGATGATGGTCATAAAGTGCCCGAAGGATCTGCATATGATTGTCAATACCCAACCAAGGTCGAACTGTTCCGTCTGAGAGCACTTCCATGTTTGCCATTGTTGCTTCAATTGCTTCAGCAGACCAATCTCTATGGGAGGCTTGAATAAGTTTTTTAAGAAGTGTTTCGCTTGTCCCGGCTAAATTTGGAGGTGCCAGCACCTTGGAACACTCTTCCCAAGTATCAAATATAAAAGATGGTTCCAACCAACCTCCGTCAATAAGGGCTATGCCAGCCACTTCACTTGGGAATCTTTTAGCATGTTCAAGTACAACATTGCCACCCCAGGATTGGCCAACCAAAATCGCTCTTTTTAGAGAAAGCTTGACAATAACACTATGTAAATCATCGGTAATAGTTTTAAAGTCATATCCGGAATCAGGCTTATCTGATTGCCCGTGGCCCCTTTGGTCAAGTGAGACGCAATGGTGACCCAGCTCACTTAACTTGTGTGCAACCCCGTCATATAATCTTGCATTACTAGATAGACCATGTACCAATAGGAATGGAGTCCCACTTCCTCTTAACATCCAAGTTGCAAGTGAGATGCCAGGTTCAACTTCAACTCTCTTAAATTCGAAACTCTCCACTTACGCTGCGTTTGGGTTGGTCGTCGTCGTCGTCGTCGTTGTTGTCGTCGTTGTGCTGCCACTCGCACCATGAGCGCCAATTGACCCACCTGAACTTGGTGCAGTCGTTCCTTTCCCAAGAAGCGCGAGGGCTTGAGATACATCACTAGACGCAGTATTCTCGTCATTTTGGTAGGCACCAAGATTACCCTGGGAGAGATCGACTTGAGCTTGCGCGCTTGCTGCTTGAGCTTGCGCAAGCAGTTGCTGTACTTGAGCTGCAACTACCGCATTAGTACTGTTCCCACTTGAGACACTCGTGCCAGGGGCAAGAGTGGATGTAACACCTGGTATGTCAACATTAAATACGTCAAAAAGAGCCTGACCCAAAGTTGTCTCCATAGCAACATTATTTCCGTAAACAACTATTACGAATTTGACAGTTGGAATGGGATTAGAAGAAGAAGATACATACATCGGTCGAATATATAAAAGTGAGTTGTCAATAGGCAACATCTCCACAGTACCCATTGTGACAGTGGATCCTTGCTGGGACAAAAGAGTTATCTCTCTCGATACATTTGGGACCGACATAATCAAAGATGAAACAAAAGCTGGACCATTGATGCTCTGGCCACGAGGAGTTACATAGACCTGGAGCTTTCCGTAGTCGTTTGGGTCGCTTCCGGCAACCAAGAATGCACTTAATATCTGCTGCTTAGAGTTCCCGCCACCATTAGTCGAGGTCGGCACAAAGGGCTCCACTAAGTAAAACCCGGGAGTGGATTGACCTGGAAGTTGCATAACTTGATAGCTCGGTGAATATCTATTATTAGGGTCAATTGGAGTAGCGGTTGTGGGCTGGTTTCCCCCTGAGCTAGTTGCTGCACTGGCTGCCTGTGAGACCATCCAAGAGTCAGAGGCATTGTAGAAATCTACTGCATTTGAAATATGGTAGCGACCGTACATTCCAGCTTGAACCGCCATTAGATCTTCTGGATAGCGTAAGTGCTCCCTTAAAGTGGGGCTTATTTGAGATGCTGGGGTAAAGAGTTTTGGATAGATGCTCTCCCAAGCCTTAATTATTGGATCGTTAGGATCTACCACATAAAACGTCATAGCACCCGTGTAGGCATTAACTAACACTTTTACAGAGTTTCGGATATAGTTAAAAGGCGCTTTAGCTAAGTCACTAGTTGGGTTCAGAGCATTAACTGAAGCGGAGGTGACACTCTGGGCGTAGGGGTAAAAGTTTGTGGTTGTATAGGCATCCTGTACCCAGTAGATGGTGCCGTTTAGCACTACCGGGTAGGGATCGGCATCCAAAGAAAGAAATGGTGCAACCTGTGCGACACGAGTGTGGATGTCGGCGTTATATATGATTTGCGATTTTGAAGTGATCAAAGACGAAAACAGCAAGTTGCGATCACCAAAGGTAAGGGCATATGCAGCCTTCCTCAATAAGGATCCCATTGGCACTCCGCCATTCCCGCTGTAGTGAGTCTCAACTGGATTGCCATTTGCGTCTGGGTAATCAAGCTCTGCTTGGGCTGTATCAGCTACAACGTATCCATTCTGACCTACACCAAAATAAACTTCAGGATGTTTTATAGAGGGATATCCATTCTGTGAATTAACTGGGATGTCTCCAGTGGGGAAATTTGGTGATCCATTTGAAGCTGCCGAGCTTGCGGGAGAAATTATTGCGCCATATCCATGGGTAAATTGCAAATGCTGGTTTACCCAAGTTTGGTCAGGTAGATCACTGGAATTTATCTGCCTCACTCCAACTACAACTGGCACCATTGATCCATTTACCATATACCTGTCATAGGCCAAGGTATTGAACTGGTAGTAGTTCTTTATAGCCTGGTACTTGTCGTACGCTTGGAGCGTGTACTCCCAGTCCCAAAGTCTAACGTCGTTAAGACTCGTGGCAGAGTTGGCAAGTTGTTCGGTCGTGACATTTTGACTTCCTGGGAATGAAACAGTTTGTATGTTGGTTAGGCCCATGGCATATTGAGTTGCTGCAATGTTTCTTGTAATGTATGGAATCTCTAAAGTACTCTGGGCGGGCTGAACTTTAAAAGACTGAATTATTGCAGGGTAGATTACTCCGGCAACCAACGCTACAAATCCCCAAAGAAGTACTGCCACAACAGGGAGAACCCATCCTCTCCTATATATATTTATCAAAAAGATCACAGCAGAGGCAATCGAGATAATAGAGAGAAGAGTTATGGCAGGGAGTTGTATGTGGATATCGGTGTAGCTTGCTCCTTGAACTACTCCTCGGTTGGATAGTTCAAGGGAAGGACGAGAGACAAACTCATAGGCGGCAGCTTTTTCTAGTGCTATGAGGCCAAGCAAAAGCGAAAGATGGGCTTTCACAGATGAGGTAACTCTTCCACCTGCATTGGAAAGGCGAATACCTCCATTTAAGTAGTGGATGACTGCAGAAACTAAAAAGGAAATGATCAGGGCGGCAAATAGCCATCCAACTAGCCATTTTAAGAAAGGCAATTTAAACACAAAGAAACTGACATCCATATGGAACTGGGGATCTAGTTCTCCAAATGGTTGGCTGTGTTCATATAAGAGCCAATTTTGCCACTGACTCACTGCAGGCAAGCCAACAAAAATAGAAATTACTAAAGCAATGCCAGTTCTATACAGTTTTGCTCTAGGAACCACAATTTGCTGGTATCTATGTAGTAATTCGTCTTCGGGATGAGTGACGTGGTCACTCGGTGCCATTTTGTGAGCAACTGCCATGTTAACCCATAAAAAGACAAACAATATCCCGGCAAATAATGACCCTAATTCTACTTTTGTAATAAAAGTTGTCTTCCAAACCCCAGTTTCTTTTACGCTGCCAAACCACAAGTAATTCGTATAAAAACCCGCAATACCTCTTAGTGACAGAACGAGGATTATTAGTAATAACACAATCCCACCTATCCAAAGTCGCCGCTTGGTAAAGATGGAGCTTAGAGGGACTGCCTCAGGTGGCCGCATATTTATTTAAGCTTAGGCGATACTTGGGACCAGTAAACAACGGCACCCACCGTGTGAAGGTGGAAACATTACGCCAGTCGGCCAAAGATCTCCGACTTTTGTGCCTTCTGAGATGTGATTATCTTCGCAGTCCGGGCAGGTTCCTTCTTTTTGATCCACTACCCAAACTAAAGTAGTTCCAGGTGGAAGAACAGAAACTTCGCCTGAGTTGAAAGCACCCATTACCTGGTCGGTTACTAATTGGTTGAGGGAGTTTCCCTTCCACTCTCTATAAGTGGCACTGAGCCTCTCCACCAATAGAGCTTCGGCGTCATCATCTTGAGGAGGGAAGTCCCAGCCCATTTTTGACCTAAGTCCACCTGAGAGCAGAGATGCCAGATCCAGGGCCAAAGTGTCAACAGGAGTGCCATTTTGTGGGTCAATTTTATTTACTCCCATTGACAAGCAAAGCTCACCTCCAAAGGTAATTCCTGCTGCTCTAGCTTCTTCTAGGAACGAGGAAGCAACATCCACGTAGCGCTGCTCTTGTTGGGTTCTAGGTAGGATCTCTTCCAAATGAGCTGAGGTGCCCGATCTCCTTACGCCATCGAGGAGTTCATTTTGCTCATCGCTCATAGCTCTTTTTAACTTCCTGACCATCCCTGCGACAATCGGAGTAATTATTTCATCACGCCTAACTATGAACTGTTCGGTTCCCAGAAGAGAGGTCTCGTCGGCAGGGTTTTCATTTTCAATCTTGCCATCAAGTTCATCTTTGGAAACTTCAACTGAAACTTCATCTGCTTCTACGGTTTCTTCCTGGACCGACTCGTTAGAGGGATTAGTAGATCCATGCTGTCCTTCTTTTAGTCTTTTGAATAACTCGTCAACCGCGTCCTGACCAGCCTTGTCTGAAGCATTCTCATCGGCAACTTCGTCAATTACAGGTTCCTCTAAATTTGAGCCGTCCTTATTTAGATCCGGCTCTTTTGTAGAGCCGAGAATTCGAATGTTCTCAGTTATTTCAGGAGCAGCTGGATCAAAAGTTACGCTCGCGATAGGTTCAGAAGCCAATCGCTCCGCAATAGTTGCAGCCTCACTAATTTCTATTTTTAAATTATCCCTCGGGATAGTAGTAATTTTTGGAGCTTGAACAGTAGTGGATGAAGTTGTCGATTCCCCACTGATTGTTGTGAGTTTTGCCGAATCCAGGTCAAGGGCAACAGCAGGAAGTAAGTTTGCCGACTCAATAAGAGTCTCCTCGGTCGGGTCATCATCAAGTGAAGCTCGAAGTCCTGCTTGCTCAGCGGCATACTTTGCTTCTTTTTCAATATGGTCAAGTGAATGGCCGAGATTATCGACTTGATCCCGAATCGATGAAAGTGCGTCCCAGATCAGAGATTTTCCCGTGGTGAGTTGTTCGACTTGAATATTTAGCGTCCTGCGCTTGCGTACTAAATCAGCCAGAATTCTAGCTCTTGCATCTTGTGCTTCACGGACCATCAATTTGCAGTCGCTCCGAACAGCTTCAAGAAGTGATTCAGCTTCCTGCTTGCCAGCTTCAATTAGAGCTTGCGAGTCAGCCTGCGCCTTTTTTAAAATTACCTCGGCTGCTATCTCAGCTTCACGGGTTCTTTCGGCGAGAACTTTCTCCGACTTTTCCTTTAGCTCTTGAACTTCAGATCCAGTTCTTGCCAGTAGATCCCTAGCGGCTTCCCTAGCACTCGATAGGATTCTTGCAGTTTCCTGACCAAGTGCGGCAGTCAAAGTGTCCTCATCTACGGGTGGTTTTATCAGGGCCATTTCCTGGGCCTCAAGGAGCTGTTGGCGGCTTCGTCTTTCACGGTCAATCAAATGGGTGATCTCCAAAGCAATCTGCTCCAGAAATGCCCTTACACCATTTGGGTCAAATCCCTTCTTGACAATGGCGAATGATCGCCTAGCTATCTCGTCGGGGTGAATAGTCTGGGATGAGGAAATTGATACAAAGCGATCTTCGGTCATATCTACCAGACTACTTTGAAGTGGGCAGCGATTGAAGTATTGTCAGGACTTGTTGGAGGGATGAGACAATATAGATTTTTAACTTCGAACCGGCTTCTTTTTGTGATGTAGAGACTGATTGTGGACTTTCGCCGGCTGGCACGAAGAAAACGGAGTCTCCCGAGTTTAGGACACTAATGGTCTTTTCTTCCAATCCGCCAATTGGACCAACGGATCCGTTAGGAGCAATGGTTCCGGTGCATGCAATGTTCATTCCATGGGTGAGGTTGCCCCCAGAGAGCATATCGACGATTGTAAGAGCATAAGAAAGCCCAGCGGAGGGTCCGCCAAGTGCCTGGCCACCTACAAGGTCAGAGATACTTATATTTAGGGGAATGTGGTATTTAGGCGCCAATCCGATCCCAATATATGGCAGTTTTTGATTCCCACTCCCTTGCGCTGCGAGTTTAATAGAAGCTTCTATAGTTTTTCCTGAAGTAGCTTTCTTGATTGACAGCAATATGGTCTGGCCTGGCTTGAAGTGCTGGACTTGTGAAATAAGTGACTCCACTGTAGGAGTCGGAGAATGATCAACTGCGGTTATGACATCCCCTGAGGCTAATACTTTGGCCGCTGGTGCAGTTGGATCTACCCATCCAATCGGAGCCCCATTCGTGTCTTCTTTGATGTTGTATCCGAGTTCATTGAGAGCGGCAACCTTAGCTGCAACTTGCGAAGTTACCTGGTACCAAGCGTTTTGAGAAATTACAGCTTGATCAGAAAGTATTCCAGTGGGTGTCGAGGCAATAGCATTGGTTGGGTAGAGCTTGGTGTGGGATTTGACCTTGTCAAAGGGGTAATCAAGAAGGGTAACTTGGGCTTCATCAACATATACGAGATCAATCCTGCCCTTAAGAGGTGCAACTTTGGGTGAATTTATGGATATTTGCCCCTCTACGGCCGCTGTGCCACCCGGCGTTATCGAGTAGTAGTTCAGGTGGTAGTTTGACAAGATTTCAAAGGCAATAAACAATATTGCCAGTAGGATAATAAAAGTCCTTAATCTTCTGTTTGGCCTAGGTGCTCGGCCTTCACTTTTTTTATCTGTAGGGTTTTGAGACCTCAAGTTACTCATCTGGATGCCTAAATGTCGAATGAATCTAATATAAAGAAATTGCGTCGTCGAGACGTCGCTGAATCAGCCTACCTTGGAAACAAGGAGATTGCCATTAGGGCAGTATCAGATTTGGACCCAAAAGTGAGGGCGTCAGGTCTTTCTTCGCTGTTCAAACAAGGTGCAATTGATATCGAGACTCTCATTAAATCGGCTAATGACCAAGATGCCTTGGTGCAGGTTAGGGCACTTGATTTAATTGGAGATCTGTTTCTAAACGGATCAGATGGGCCAGAAGCGCTGCTCTCAAAAAGTAAAACGGGAGCAAACTGTTTAAATAGTTCCCCAAAAGATGTATTTAATTCTCTGCTGATAGCTTTTTTGAAGGTTGCATTCGCAAGCGACCCACTTGTGGTTGTGGCTGCTTTTAGTGCCATAGGTGAGATCTTTAGCTACGAAGTAAATGGACAAAAGGAAGGCCTGACAAGAGATTTAATTGAGTTTTTACTTGCAGATAATTCGTTGGTTGAAGCCGCAATTGAAATCTGCAATACGCATAAAGATCCCAGGTGCATAGAGGCGGCGGTTGCTTCCTTGGGGGTCTTTGGGTCAAAGGGAGTGTCAGTGGGTCTCGACACTGTCATTTTAGTTGCACAAGATGGCGTTCCAGCCACAAGAAGACGTGCAATTCTAGCTCTTTCTGGTTTTGATGATCCAAAGATAGAACCAGTACTAGAGAAAGCTTTGTTGGACAAAGATTGGCAGGTCAGACAGTGCGCAGAGGATATTCTTGGCGCCTTTAATCCATAAAACGTTAGCCTCTTGTTGACTGAGGCTTTACTTAGCCGAAAAGGTGCCCGTCAGATCGGTATCAAAGTGGCAATAAATGATTTTGGAAAGTTCAGCTACCTTTTCCAGATTCCAAAGCATCAATAAACTGGAAACTTTTTGACGCGCCAATTACAACGGTGTCCATTGGATTGTCAACAATTTCAACCGGAAGCATTGTTTCTTTGGCGATTTTTTCAGGAAGGTTGCGAAGCAGAGCACAGCCTCCAGTTAGGAAAATTCCGTTTGCAATTAGGTCTTGGCCAAGATCTGGAGGAGCTTGGGCTAAACAGGCTTTGACAGTATTGATGATCTGTCCGACTAGATCTGAGATGGCTTCGTTGATTTCGGAACGTTTCACTCGAACCGAGCACGGTGAGCCTGACATGGTGTCACGACCTCTAATCTCAGCTATTACTTCTCGATCATCAATTTCTGCACTGGCTAGCTGGATTTTGACCTCTTCAGCAACTTCCCTCGAGATAGCGAGCGAGTACTCGCGTCGAAAGTAACTTTGGATCTGTAAGTCAATTGATCTCCCGCCGATTCGAGTAGTCTCCCCCGTTACCATTCCACCCAATGCAAATATTGCAGCTTCAGTAGTTCCAGCTCCAATATCGACAATCATGGATGCTATTGGCTCACCAATTGGAAGACCAGCTCCGATTGCTGCGGCCATTGATTGCTCTATCAACAGCACTTTTGACGAGCCTGCAATTTTGGCAGCTTCCTTAATGGCACGTCTCTCTACCTCAGTTGTGGCTTTGGCGACCCCAATTACCACCCTGGGTTTTTGAAATTTCTTGGCTCCAGCCTTGGAAAAAATAATCTCCAACATTCTTTCAGTTACGTCAAAATCAGCGATAGCTCCATTTTGCAACGGCTCCATCAAAACGTTGTAGCCGGGAGTTTTCCCAACCTCTTCAGAAGCTTTTGACCCGAATGCTATTACTTTTTTAGTCTGTGAATTTAGGGCAATAACGGAAGGCTCTCTAAGTACTATTCCTCTTGACGAGGCAAAAACCCTGGTTGTCGAGGTGCCAAGGTCGATTGCAAAGCTCCTAGACATAAATTACTTAGGAACTTTGATCGTCGATAGAACGTTTTTATTTGCTGTTGGCATGCAAGTTGTTCGGAGTTTTGGAGTGGTCATTAGGGAGAATTTTCAATCATTTATGTAGGATTATATAGATCATTAGCAATTATATTGCCCAGCAATGGGATAAAAATTAGGTCGCGATACCAATTTGATGGGAAAAGTGGGTAATCTCGCAATGGATGGATAGCTACTCATTTGATGACGAATTTTTTGACGAAGGTAGCAAATTGCCACCCTTGCCAAGGCAGGACAGAATATGGCGGCATCCTTCCGAGTTGAGCCCAAGAAACTCAAAAGCAACTTATTCTTGGATGAGAAGGTCAGTTAGACTTCCGCTTCCCTGGGTTATTTTAGTTTCAAGCTTGTTGTTAGGGATAATTGCCACTGAACTTGGCTCTCGAATATTTGCACCCCAGAACCTAAGTGTCGCCGGTGATTCATCAGTTGTGCTGGCAAACGCTCCAACGACGATGCCGGTAAGCTCTGCGCTTAATACTGGCTCCTCCATTGATGCGATGGTCCAAAGGTCACTTCCATCGTTTACCTCAGTTTCAATTACCTACACCGATGGCGTTTCGGTTGATAACGTTATTGGAGCAATTGTGAGTGAATCTGGTTTAGTTGTAATCCCGTCATTTTTGCTTGTCGACGCTAATCAGGTCAGAGCGACGCTTTCCAATGGAAAGTCTTATCAAGTAAAGGTCATGGGAGCTGACTCGGAGACAGGTTACGGTTTAATTGAATTACCTGTTAGCGGACTTACTCCCGTTCCACTTGCCCCAGCAGAAACGGTAGTCCAAAGTGAGATGGCAATAGCTATTTGTCCAGGAATGACATCAGGTTCAAGTGGGGGAATGCCAATTCAAATAAGTGCTCAAGGTTTTGACTCAGGTCTAAATGTGAGTGCGGTGTCAGTTCTTGAAGTTGATAGAAAAGTTCAAACCACATCCGGGCAAGAAGTTATAGCTTCGATTATTACGGATCGACCTATTGGCATGCCCGGTCATGGAGGAATCCTTTTGGACGGAGGTGGCAAACTACTGGGGATCAAATTAGGAGCATTTAAAGACTACATATCCCAAGATTCAAATGCGCCGCCATCTAATAGTTCTGTGCCCTCATCGTCGATCCCGGCGAGTGAAATTTCAAATGGTCAGATTTCGGTCTATTCCTCCACACTTTTGGCCAATACTGTAGTCAATGATTTGTTCCTAAGCGGCTCAGTAAAACATGGCTGGCTAGGTTTGGATGGAGATAGCGCTCCAGGAGGTGGCGTAGTGGTGGAAAAAGTTTTGTTGGGAGGGGCAGCAAGCAAAGCTGGAATAGTTCCGGGTGACATTATCTTCGGAATTAATGGCCAAAATATTTCAAACTTAGAGGAACTGCAGAGTGCCACGTACGGCATATATCCTGGTACCAAGATATATTTATCGATCGATAGCCAAGGAACCACAAAAGTAGTGCCCGTTACACTGAGTGCTTCTTAGTTGAAATTGCCTACGATAGTAATGTGACTTCTCCCATATTCGGTTCAGGCGGGTTTATGCCGCAATTTTTAAATGACCTTTTTGGCATGCTATCTAGCGCTGGACCTATCCAATGGCAAGTCGCTGAGCAGTTGGCTCTAAATGTAGCTGCAGGTGGCAACACAGAACCTAATGTGGATCCACTCGATCGAGTTAAGTTTGAAGAGCTCGCGTCAATTGCGGCAAGATATGTAGTAGCAGCGCTTGATGAGATAGGTCTAATGACTCCCAGTGATCTTGGTTCTCAAATTGAGGTTATAAATAGAGCAAGTTGGGCTAAAAAGTCACTCATTGCCTGGAAACCACTGCTAGAAGAAATTGGCATTGCACTGAGTGCAACTCCAATTGAGACTGGGACATCAAATCCGCCAGGTGGTCAAAACCTCTCAAATACAGGTGATGCAT
>JABEUL010000210.1 GCA_013044465.1 Acidimicrobiales bacterium | reverse complement strand
TCCCTCAGCGCCCACCAGGTCAGAGGCTATATTTGATATATTCGGGTCTCAAAAAACCCAACTTTAGCCCAACAAATTCAATATGCTTGGAATGAATTAGGGGAGATTTATCTGATTGTATTTAGAGAGCTTCACGAATCTAACATTTAAGAGATTAGTGATATTATCAGTAGATGATGCTGTTGCAGATAACGGTGCCTGACGATATAGCGGAGAACATAGCTTTTGAAGCTGAAAAGCGTGGAATGTCTTCGGAAGATGTTGTAGCTCAGTTGCTGAGATCACATCTGCCAGATACCGATACCACCGAACTTGGATTCATTGGAATTGGACATAGTGGGCGTAATGATCTCTCAGAGAAAGTTAAGGAGATTCGCCGAGTGAACTTTACCTCGTGGTAATTGTAGACACTGGTCCACTACTGGCAGCCGCAGATCTAGACGATAATCACCACGTCGCTTGTGCCAAATTGTTACGAGAACGTCAGAGGAAACTCCTTGTTCCTGCGTGCGTAGTTGTCGAAGTTAGTTGGCTGCTGGAACGAAATCTTGGTCCGACAGCTGAGGCGGCATTTCTCAAATCGATCGGTGAGGGAGATATTAGCGTATTAGATCTAAATTCTAATGACTATATTAGGGCTTCAGAACTAGTAGTCAAATATGCGAATCTAAATCTGGGAATGGTGGATGCAAGGGCAACAAAGTTTAGCCACACCTTCACAATCGAACCCAAATTTGCCACAGATTTTTGCGGGCATATCTGGATGTTAATTTACAATAATTCGCGATTGGGGTTCATTCATTCGATGATCTGTAGCGAGGTTTAAATGTCGGCCTGGGCAAATGGCTATATTCCACGTGGACAATATGCCACGCAAGACAACAATTCATTAATTCCGGCCAAATTCGGTTCTAAGGGAAGGTCCTTTACGACATTCATTTGTAGATTTAGAAGTTGTAAGGGTGCTCCTGCTTGGGCATCACGGGGCCATTCGATCTTTCCTATTCTAACCGCAGTTTTGTTTGCTTCGTTATTGGTCGGATGCACAAGTAACCCACCTTCCGATGTTGTTTCATCCACTGTTGGCGTGGTAGTTGCTCCGACGATGAGTCAATATGATACGCAAGCGTCCAAGTTGTGTTTAGCGGGCTTTCAGACAGCCATGAATGATGAACAGATTGGAGTTAAAGATTCCGAATTGTATGGATCCTCTTCTCCAAGTCAGAATAGAGCTTTGGTGAATGATCTACTGAGAGTTGCAGGAGCATTCATAACATCTATAAATCAATTGAAAGCGCTACCTAGTCCTCCCAAAACGAAAACGTCAATTGAATCAGCATATAGGGAAATGGACACTGTCATCCAGGGATTTGATAGCGTGCGGACGCAGTTACTACAAGTGATTTCACCGTCAGAAGCAGCTGTGCTTGCTGCCTTGCAAGATATAGAAAGACTTAGCATCCACTTCAGCACCATCGAGGGAGGCTGGAAAGGAGAAATTGGGGTTGACTGTGAAATACCATGAGAGCATATGACTAATTCAGAAGACCTTTTCTCGAGTGAAGGGATTCTCTATTGGGATGGTCAACATTGGGTGCCGGTGTATTCGGTGGACGGCACACAGAAATGGAATGGACAGAAATGGACCTCGGTTCTGCCCGAAGACCCGATTCACAGTATTCAACTCGATGATCGCGAACTCTTTATGATCTCGGAACCTCCTTCTGGAAAGTTCTCTTCGAAACCAATCTTCAAGAATATGGGTTTAGCTATTGGCGTGGACTAGATAGCTGGGGAAGGATTGCTGCGATTTAGACCTGTTCCTTTTGATTACATTTTGGCTGTTGGAGTTGTTGGGCCCACTTTTGGTCAACAGCTTTTAATGCAGCGCATGCCTGGAGGAAGTGGTCCGGAGCTTCGATTTCGACTGCGTGAAGGCATGGCATTCGGCGTGAAAGTTAATCTGGTTCCTATGGAGGCACGGAAACTAATCCTAAAGGGCTTATCGCAGTCGGCAAATGTAACTCCAGCTGCGGCTGCCTTCTTGATCGGATTTTTGAAACTGCCTTTCTTTGGGATTCAAGGCATAGAGATACGACGTTCTCCTGGCCAAACGTAAAGTTTAAGAGTGTACTTAACCAGTGAATTATTTAAATCCACGAGAAGTGAACGAGAAGACTGGGTAACTCAAATGTTGAAAGTGTTCGATATCAAATGAGATCTAGTTGTTTTGCAAAACAGAAAATCGTGGAGGCCTTACGATTGGCTCGGAGGATTTCACAATTCACTTTTTTACTGGCCTTGGCTCTGACTCTTTCTTCTTGCAGCACTAATACTGGAAAAACAAGTACATCAACAAGCACGTCTCGGCCAACTGCTCTTACGATGGCGTCATATGACGTAGAAGCATCGAAAATATGCACTAATGGGTATAATATGTCGAAACAAGATTACCAAGTGTTAGAAAAGTACGCAACTCAGCCCATCCCTCATGATGACGCATATTTTGAGACAGACATAGTAGGTGTTTTGAATATTGTCGAATTGGATATTTCATGGGTGAACGCAATTGAAGCGTTGCCGAAACCAGTGGAAAGCATATCTAAAATAGATAGCGCATATGAACCACTCTCACCAGTCCTTACTTCGCTAGAGACTTTAAAGACCCAGATTGAAGCGTTTAAAAGCAATCCAACATTAACTAACGCACTACTTTCCAACTCCTCTGTTGGTAAACAGACAGCTCAACTCATTTTGGTGAGTATTAATTAGAAATCTGAGATTGGGGTTGACTGCCACCTCTCGTAAATGTCTAGGTAACGGTTGGCCTTAATAGAATTTGTTTCAGAAGCAAAATCTACTTAATCTCTGCCAGTGCGCTGATTGCCACAATTTAAATTTGGCATCAATAAGTAGGCCCAGGACTCGATTGGACGGACGTGACTAGAGGTGGCATTTGATTTAGGTAGAGTAGATCCTGAGGTTATGTTTTCAAGTTCCAAAGTCACGCTCCTGGGAATAGTGGCAATACGAATGAAAAAGTGATTGAGCAGTGGAAATGATTCCAAAAAGCCCAACATTTAGCCCAACAAAACCATCTTGCAGTGTTGTGGCCCGGTTCATTTGATTTAGAGATCATCAATATTTGTCCCAAATAACCTGCGGAAACGAGAATTATTAGGACCAAGAATGATAGCGCAAGATCTGACTGCTCTAACTTACAAACTCCTTCATTGGTTACGACGATTTACGAAACAAGAAGGTCAACTTTGAAACACAACTTTTCGGTATAGCTCGTCACATCATGACGCCACATTGCCCGCGAAGCTATGTGCAGTTCCACCAAACGTCATCAAATGAAGTTGCGCCAGCGGCTGGCGCTGTCCAAGGGTTCGTGGTGCTCACATACTGCGAATTATAGAAAATGTAGTCGTTGGCAGGATTGGTGTCACCTAAAGCCTGCCAAGATCCGTTTGAGTCAAGTTCAGCGTATGCGTTGGTCCATGTGTTTGTCCCGTAATCAGCCATGGCTGAAATATAGGTTCCTTCTCCGATCCATTCGTCGATCCACTCGGTGGTATTTCCGTTATATAGCGTCTCGCCTGTCGCGAGTTCACCTTCAGCCACGTCCCAGGAGAGGGAAAATGCCTGCCCAGTTGTGTTGTCAGCAATATAGAAATCGGCAGTCGTGTTACTCTGCTCGAAGGCGACGTACAAATGAATAGCGTCTCCTGGATGTATCGCCAAACTTGTAACGAACTGTGGGTCCGACCATGGATACTTACTAGGATCTCCCTCCGCAACACTGTTCAACACTTCGTAAAAGGCAGTGTATAGCCCGTTCGAAGAATCCATATTCATAGAGGTCCCGGCCTGTATAAGAGCAGCCGCACTATCAGTGTCTCCAGCCCCGCCACCCAACCCAACCCAGGAACCTTCCACTCCCAAGCCGCCACATTTGGATGTGTTGTCTGTGGGTTGACTAAAGTTGCCTTGAACAGCTACCCAGTTCGTTACGCTAGAGTTATCTCCCTCCCAACCTGACCACGGTCCACGGTTGTAATTCGTCATTTGCTTGCAGCCGACGGTTATTTCTGGTTTAGAAGCATACTTGGGACCACTTATATTCGAGTCCCATACCTGCAGAGCGGCAGTCGATGTGGGCCGAGGAGGAAAACCATACTCCTTAAGTTGTGTGTCGGTCGCGGAGGCCGGATTAAATCCATTTGGTGCCTCGGCCACCTTTTCTATCATGCCAAATATGTCGAGAACGTAGAGCGTCCCGCCGCCACTAAGCGGTGTAGCCGATATCGGTGAAAATGAAGTCGGAGTGCAAGCACTTGACGCGGATGCGGATTTGATAGCGACCGTCGACACACCGAACAGCGGTGTAATCCACATTGAGCAGAGAGCTAAGCTTACCGCCCCTTTTCGCCAAATCTGGTGTTTTTCTCGATCGGCCCCAGTTTGTCCGCGCACTACAATTACTCCGTTCTTCCACGAACTCCCATAGTTCGAATTTATTCCAACAACAGAAAACAGCTGGTCTTTCTAATTGTACTCAGCCTAATATTATTGTTGCTGATCTGCTTGCTCCAAGCTCCAAGGTGTCACCCCGGCTTCTTTGACTCGGTGAATTTGGCTAAGAGATCGCAAGCGTCCCTGTCATGCTCGGTATGGCGGGCATCGACCATGAAACGTTGATCGTAGATCCGGTTTCCATCGTCGCCCCGATGTGGGCGGTTGCCCAGCTGGCTGAGAAGTTCAAATCGTAGACTACGCCTGAATACGGCCCGATTTGCGAAGGCGCCAAAGAGCAGTCAAGGCCTCCACCCATTGCCCCCTCCCGCATCGTCACAGGAATTTCACCTGAATTCACAATTGCGGTGCCGACAGTGAAAGCGTCGTGGACCGTCATGATGTATCCCGGACACGGGGTGAAGGCGATTTGCCGGCTCGTTGGGTTCAG
>JABEUL010000209.1 GCA_013044465.1 Acidimicrobiales bacterium | reverse complement strand
ATGGAGTACGCACTTCATGGCTAAATGAAGCTAGAAAGTCACTTTTGGCCTTGCTGGACTGTTCTGCCTTTTCTCTAGCCTGGGCAAGTGCAAGAGTGGCCTTTTTAAGCTCTGTTACGTCAAAACTTACGCCTATTAAAGAAGCTTTCGTAATGTCATCTAAGTCAACTGGCATTGCTCTTGCTGAAATCCACTTTGTATTACCAACAGGCTCGACAATACTGTAATCGACCTCAAAAGGCTCTTTATTAAGGAACGAATTTGATTGAGCCTCACGCAAAATAGCAATAACGGCTGGATCCATAGTTTTCACGCGCTCTGTGAAGGCAATTTTCATAGAGTCGTAATTAATCCCAAAATCACTCAGCTCTTCTTCATTGGCGTGGTAAACAATTGAATCGTCGTAATATCTGTACTGCCAAAATACAACTCTGCCAGCCTGCATGGCCAACTCAAGCCAGAATCTCGATCGAAGAGAAGCTAAGGTCATTTAGCGGAACCCTCTACCCTCAGGTGGCAGGTGTTCCAGCAGTTGTTCATCGCTTCTCTATTTAAGAATTTGCACATCGGCAAGCAGCCTCTCTCCATGGATGTCCACGTTTTTTATCGGCATAGTTCTATTGAACTGTAGACGTAGAGGAAATTGGTTCAAATATAGTATCTTTGAATCTGCCGTAAACTTGCTATTGATACCTATTAGGTTTATTTGGCAATTTACAAGAGAATATTAAACATCCAGATAGGCTAACTGATTAGCCATTTGTCTTGCCCCCGTAGCTCAGAGGATAGAGCGTCGGTTTCCTAAACCGTGCGTCGCAGGTTCGAGTCCTGCCGGGGGCACCAGAAAAGAGCAGGTTAGAGGGTATAAAAATTGCTCGTTGAGTATTTTGTAGTTCCAAATTTCTTACACAGACCACATTTAGACCACACTTTCTGCTAATTTATTTATTGCGACGCCATTATCTGGTCAAGGCGGCCGATGTTTATTGGAATGTCGCTTGGAGCAACGGTGGGTTCAATCCGAAAGAAGCCAAGTGGAAATTGGGAGGCCCGTTACAGGGACACCTATGGTCGACCACGAGGCAAGTCATTTAACACCAAGCGTGAAGCACAAATGTATTTACAGCGAGTTGGAGCAGACATGCAAAGGGGTGACTGGCTTGACCCTCGAATAGCTCGGACAACTTTTGCACAGTGGGCTGAAGCTTGGATGGCAACCAAAGTTAATTTACGTGGAGGCACGAGAGTCGGCTATGGGTCCATTCTTGAAACTCATGTACTGCCAGACTTTGGAACAATTGCAGTTGGTCGAATCGACAAATTAATGATAAAAGGTTGGATAGCTCATAAGGTGGCAACCGGAGTCGGGCCAGGGACTATACGAAATGCATTTGGTGTTCTTCGCCAAGTACTTGGAGGAGCGGTAGATGGAGGGGCACTTCGAATTAATCCCTGTGATGGAATAGACCTTCCAAGGGTGGCTCGTGAAGAGATGCATTTTGCAACTCACGATCAAATAGCGACTTTAGCTAACGCCATTGCCCATCCAGAAGACGAGAAAGGTCGTCGCAAAGGAACTTTCGAAAGGTATGGTCTCTTAGTTTTACTTGATGCCTATACAGGTCTAAGGTTCGGCGAGATCGCTGCACTCAGACGCAAGCGGATTGACATAGTAAATAAGCGAATTGATGTAACAGAATCCGTAAGAGAGGTGAGCGGGAGACTGGAGTACAGTGCAACCAAGACCTATGAAACCCGCTCGGCACCCCTTCCTCAATTCTTGGTTGATTCTCTTGCAGACCTTTTGACAAAAATTCCTGAAGACCCGGAAGCCTTTGTATTCACCTCTCCTGATGGTGAACCTTTACGTAACGGGAATTTCCGTGCTCGTCATTTCAAGCGAGCTGTTAGTTTGGCAGGACTCCCTGATGGATTTAGAATCCATGACCTGAGACACACATTTGCAGCTTTCCTCGTAGCAGAAGGAGCACATCCACTGGCTGTGACAAAGCGGCTTGGACACTCATCTATCCAAGTGACTCACGATCGATACGGGCACCTGTTCCCACACTTAGAAGCAGACCTCACAGCCGCCCTAGATGCCGCAGGGCGGGCTGCAAGAATGGTTCACTCAAACTAACACCCTTAGGTAACAGAATCGTCGCCTAGAGAGATGATTTTGAGCGGGTCTGCGAGGATGAGACAAATGATGGAAGCAAACTGACCTTGCCCGACAGTGAATTGATCTCCCATGGTGATGATACGCTCTCCACACGATTCTTTTCAAGATACGATTCGATATCTGTTTCAGAGAACACGATATAGCGACCTGCTCGGCTGAATGAGATCCTTCGTTCGTAGACAAGGCGGCGAAGAAGTCGAACAGAGAAGATGGGATACTCAACCGGTACTTGCTGGATTGTCAGATAGCGACCACGGTTCTGGCTGCCTTTTTTTGGAGGTGCTACCAGTTCGTTTGTTTTCAATTGCTTGTTCATGAGTTTCCCCCTACCGACATTTTTTGAACTTGATCCAGCTTGAAAGCATTAGCGCTGAATTTTGTTATTGACTCTTTGACACTTTTGATGTCGTTAAGACACCTTAATTTCTCATTCATTTTTTCTCCTTACTAAGGCGGTCAAATATTGACCTCCCTACTAATTAGCTTTGGGAGGTACAACCTATTTAGGAAAAAAATATGATTAGGTGAACGTGGCCCAGATATTGGAAAACTGATTCATCCAAACAGCATGAGGTTAGAATCATTCAGATACCCATGTAGAGGCCAAACTACTTCTTGGTATTTGGCCAGATTTTCCTGGTGTGGGTCCAGCTACTCATTGCGAATTTCGTTGGGCAAATGGGAATTGAGTAAAAAAAGCGAAGCACAAAGCTAGTTGACCACCCAAGTTGCAAGTTTAATCAGCTCCTTGTTTTTAAGAGTCTTGTTTCGGCCACGATAAAAACGGCTCCACTATTGAATGCAGGTCTTTCTTTCCTGTGAAATCAATTGTGTACACACTTTTGAGGTTTTGATGTTGATCAGCGTCATCACTGGGAGAGTCACTCTCAGTGATGGATTATTAATTCGCCAAAAATCTACGGTTGGAAATTTCTACGAGCAGATCTGGGGTGAGTTAAGCGGCGTCACCACTCGATGAAATAGATAAAGAGGCTGGTAAAACTGGAGTAGTGTACCGCCGGGGTTCGGCTTTCCAGGAGGTTTCAAACAACTGCACCTACATGTATTGCCATTATTTTGAAACCATTTAGAAGTCAGAGTCTCAAGTCTTGAATGGATTATGTGGCACGACAAGGAGAGAATGCACTCCTTAATTGAATATATCTTACCTACTAAATCTGAACAACTACTAGCAGTTCATACAGAGCAGAAACTAGCATAAGTAATGTGCATGGTTTTAAGAAACAGGCAAAGTCTGATCATTTGAGGATGGTGATTCCTGCAAAGAGCAGTGAGAAACTCTGTGTGAACCTTATACTCATGCCAAGACCAACAACGCGAGAAGAGGACTGTTAATGGGCGACAACGACGTGGAGGGTGCGGCTGACGCATTTGTATTCTTCGGAGCAACGGGCGATCTTGCCCACAAGATGATCTTTCCCGCTCTTTATCAGATGGTGAAGAGCGGTACGCTGAATATCCCCGTTGTTGGGGTCGCGTCATCAGGGTGGGATCTGCCACAACTTCGCGACCGTGCGCGTGACAGCATTGAAAGAACCAGCGAAGGTATAGATGACACCGATGCATTAGATCGACTGTTGTCGCTCTTGGTGTACGTTGACGGCGATTATGGCGAATCGAGCACCTTTGATGCTCTTAGGAAGGCACTCTCAGGTGCAAGCCGCCCCATTCACTATCTCGCTATTCCGCCCTCTTTGTTCGCTAGGGTGATTGAGGGGCTGAAAAGTGCAGGACTTAGTAAGGACGCTCGTGTCATCGTCGAGAAGCCGTTTGGACATGATCTCGCCTCGGCGCAAGAGTTGAACCGTGTCGTGCGATCAACGTTTCCAGAGGACGCTATCTTTCGCATTGATCATTTTCTCGGCAAGGAGGAGATCATGAATCTCCTCTACTTCCGTTTTGCCAACTCTTTCCTTGAACCGATCTGGAATCGGAATTACATCAGTAGCGTGCAGATCACTATGGCCGAGCAGTTCGGTGTCCAAGGTCGCGGCGCTTTCTATGAGACTGCTGGTTGCCTGCGGGACGTAGTTCAGAACCACCTGCTCCAGGTTGTCGCACTGCTTGCTATGGAGCCGCCCGCATTCCAAGGCGACGTTGCGGTGAAGACAGCAAAGTTCAATGTGTTCAAGGCGATGCGACCACTCGTTGCCTCTGACGTGGTCCGAGGTCAGTTCACTGGCTATAAGGACGAGGCGGGCGTGGCGAAGGATTCCGACGTGGAGACATTCTGCGCCCTTCGATTGTTCATTGACTCATGGCGTTGGGCTGATGTTCCCTGGTACGTGAGATCAGGCAAGTGCTTGGCCGAGACTGCATCGGAGGTGCTCGTCGAACTGAAGCCACCACCTCAACGGCTGTTCGATGACTCGTCACCCAAAGACGGTCGGGCCAACTACTTGCGTTTTCAGATCGCACCTAACCCTCAGATCGCACTTGCCGCCCGGGTCAAGCATGCCGGGGAGGAGTTCATTGGCGACCAGCGTGAACTCTCTTTGCTCAATGGGCAACCGAGTGAGCGACAACCCTACGAGCGCCTCCTCGGAGACGCTTTGGTGGGCGATCGTGCGTTGTTCACTCGCGAAGATAGTGTTGAGGCTGCCTGGGAAGTCGTCGACCCCGTCCTCGCGCACCATGACAGTGCTCATCCGTACCCGCCAGGCAGCTGGGGACTGATGCAAGCTGACTCGCTCATCCCACCGCATAGTAGTTGGCACAACCCAGTACTGTGAAATGAAGGGGAGGTTTGCTTATTAGTCAGGAAGGTGACCAAAACTTTAAATGTTTGGAAACATTGACTAAGTGCGAAAATACCTACGCTGCTGCT
>JABEUL010000208.1 GCA_013044465.1 Acidimicrobiales bacterium | reverse complement strand
GAAGTACCACTCAATATTTGGGAAGAGAACGGGGCAGCCCTCAAGGTTTATTTGCTAGATGATCCTTTGACATTTGTTGACGTGCCAGCCTTTCCGCTTCCGTTTTCCAAACCGGTAGAAAACTTTCAAGCTCCACTGAGACAAATTGATAGCACTGATTTTCCAGAAGGTGACTTCGTAGCCCTCGACAGAGTTGAACTAGCAGAGGTTCCTCTCCAGTTTTTCCGATCTTTGGCCACCAGCTTTTTTGATCCTGAAAACGAGTTCGACTCGTTGGTGCAAACTCTTCCATTTGGTCCAAGATTCACGGAAGTCCTGACTCCTGCAATGAATGTAGGGGCCAAGGGTTTTATAGGCATTTTAGATGGCTTCCCCTGGTTAACAAAAGAGTATTACGTTCCCTACGACGGGATAGTAAGGGATATCCCGGCTGTTTGGGTAGATAAAGAGGCCGGTTCTAAAATTGCTGAACTAATGAGTCAGGGAGAAGTGGTGGCCTCCATTTCTGTAGAGGGTCGAAATTATTTTGGTTCTTCACAAAACATTGTGGCAACTCTAAAGGGAAAAGAAGATAAATGGGTAATAATCGGTTCTCATCATGACGCTCCTTGGGCATCTGCTGTGGAGGACGGCACTGGAATTGCAATGGTATTGGCACAGGCTAAATTCTGGTCAAAGGTAAGTGAACGTAAATACAATATGATGTTTCTCCTTACTGCAGGACATATGTCGGGCGGTGCTGGGACTAGAAAATTTATTGAAACTCATCACGAGCTACTCGAAGATACGGTTATTGAGATCCATCTTGAACATGCGGCCAATGAGTGTAAAGGTGTAAATGGACACTTAGTAGTCACTGGTGAGCCAGAGTGCAGATGGTGGTTTACAAGTGAGATTGAAGAACTACAAAGTAGTGTTGTACGTGCAATTGCTGCCGAGAATCTCAAGAGATCCTTGGTCTTAAAGCCAGACATATTTATGGAGCACCCACCAACTGATGGCGGTTTTTTTCACCTCGCAGGAGTCCCAATTCTTGATTTTTTAACTGCTCCGATGTACCTTTTTGACAAACAAGACACGCTGGACAAAGTGGATGTTGAAAGTCTGGTGCCAATATCTAGGGCAGTTATAAGAGTGATAGAAGATTTGTAGTCGCACCTAGTTACAATTTTAAGATGGATATACTGGCCAAACCCATTTACCGATTAGTGATTTGCGAAGTGAAACCGAAACCGGTTTCTCGTTGGATTGGGCTCCAAAAATTATGTACTGGGTTACGCACGAATTCGCTCCAATGTAGGTATTGGTCGCAAAGCTAGGCAACTTATTGAGAGTAAAGTAGTTCCAGTCATTCCATGATCCATCTGAAAAGTTGATTTCAAAATTTTGAAGGACACTTGCCAAATAGCTAACAGGTTCACTTCCAGCACATAAAGTCGCTCTAACTGCCACGAGTTCAGAATAAGTTCCTGAAGATCCCGATGAACCCGAATTCTGCGAAACCCCGGTGGGAAACTCTCTGTAATTAAATACAGCTGCAGAGTTGATTGAGTAATAGGTTGAAACATTTACAGACTCTCCTGGAGATAAGTAAATATCAGTACCCATCTTGTTGATTGCAGTTCCAATTAGCACTCCAACAACTATCGTAAGGGCGAGACCTACTGTTCCGATAGCTATTCCGGCGATGGCCATACCGTTCCCGCTCAAAAGGTTTGATTTCCTGATTGAGGCAAGTCCTGCAATACCTAAGCAAATTCCGGCAATAGAACCCATTCCAAAAATCCAGAAAATACTTAAAATTAAACTGGCTATAGCCAGTGCGCTAGTTTTGGGAACAGCCGGGCCCATGGGCTGAAAGCCAGGTGGAGTTTGCATTGGATAGTTGGGGTTATATCCTAAAAATTGATACCGATCAGCAGAAGGAGGATAACTGTACCCTGGGTTTTGGGGATATTGAGGTGGAATGTAGGCACCACCCTCACCGCTTTGAGACCCACCCATTTGATCAGTCAATTTAAAGCTCCTTCACAGCGAAATGTAGGTCCACTCACTAACTATTGCATATTGCTGTAACAAAATACACTTTATTTTCGATATATAAGCAGAAGGTGAAAATCAGCCCATAAACAAAAGGCCAATATTATGCACATAGAGCAGCAATACAAAGCATTCTCGAAGTTTGAACTTGAGATGAATTTGGGTGAGATTTGCGTCATGTGTCTGCACAGAGTCTTAATTTCGCATTCACCAATGTCGGGAGGTGATGCTTAAAGAAGTGACTATTTCTGTATCATATACAGTCTTTCCTCGAACTGCGGGTCCTTGTGGCCCGCAGTTTTTTTATTAAGCCGCCAACCAAAGTAAATGAATCAAAATAGTTGCTCAGCGTGAAAGCGGGTCGAGTGATTGAATCGAAGGTATTTTGACATCATCTCCGTGGAATGAGACCGCATCTTTGGCGCGTTTTCCAACAAGGTAGGCAAATGCAACTCCAAGTAATAGAAGAATTATTATCGTTTGATCAATTCCAGCACCAATTGCCCTTGGAGCAAATATGAAAAAGGTTATCAACAAGGATCCCATTAATGCACTGGACAGGAGTGCGCCGATCCTAAGCAACCTGTGGTCATGCGGGGTAATGGCCACATCTGGGAGCCTTCTGTGGCCTATGGTCAGGAAAACTGAAGCCGTCAAAGAATCAAGGAAAAATTCAGCCAGTAGGAAGAAACCCGCTGTTGAAAGAACCAAATTGAAAAATGAACTAAGTGAACTAAAAAGAAGCTGGGTGGAAGCGATCGCGACAGTAAGTCCAAGTGTCACCAAAATAGCAACGTGAGGTACATGACGTTTAGACACTTTTGAAAATGCTTGAGGGATAAGACTTTCTCGCCCCATCGCATAAAGGGCCCTGGTTAGGATGAAAGTGGTCAGCCATAGGCCACCAGCGGTAGAGGCAAGTATTGGGATCAGCATAATGTATGGAGCTCCCGGAAGCAGTCGATGGCCCCAAATGGCTAATGGGTCTGATGATCCTGCTAATAGTGATAACGGTGTTTCACTAAACATCAATGGGTAAAGAATTGCGTAGAAACCAAGCGCTAAAAATGCCCCGACAATACCGGCTTTTCCTGGATCTCTCCGTGGGCGAACGCTTTCTTCGGCTGCATATGAATCAATTTCCCAGCCATCCAGTATCGTCGCAGCGATTACCGCAACAATTAGCATTCCTCCGATCGGGGGAGGGCCGAAGTGAATCGGGATATAGAGCTTATGTAAGTTTGCCACTCCCAATATGGCAAATAAGGCAAGTGAACCTACTTCAACAGCAAGAAATATTTTCGTGATTGTAGCCGTCGGCCTTCCACCACCAAGGAGAGGAATTCCTGCAAACATAATCCAAAAAATGGTGACAATGCTTTGCACCAGAGCATCAGGATGAGAATGGGGTGCGATCAGGGCCAACGTATATGAACCAGCTGGGATGGCAATTGGCGGAATGGAGGCAAAATAGGCAAGAATCAAAATCCAGGCCTGGTAGTGAGAGGCTCGTTTCCCTATTACACGTGCTGACCAATGATAAGAGGCTCCAGAATGGGGAAAATGTCTATTCATCAGTCTGAAAACGAAGCTTGAGAGGATGAAGGGGAGTGCCAATATGCTTATTGCAACAAGAGTCCACCACCCAGCATCGGCGGCCATGACTCCTCCTGTTGCTGCCACCGAAAATAGGGGGCCCACACTTGAGACAGACAGTGGCACCAGGTCATTCAGCTTAAAAAGCTGCATAAGAGTGCTGGTGGGACCGCTCTGTTTGGAAGAAGCGGGTTTCACTGAAGTGAATCGTAAAAATGACACTTCTAGCTATATTAGCTTGCTAATGCGAACTAGTTGCATTTTGCAATCATTGAAAATTAGAAGAATTTCCGATGTTTGGCTCAAAAATAATTCACAGCGTTTAGAAATACCTAGTCTGGGAATTTAATTAGAAATTCGGATGGTTCATGAACCCTTTAGCGAACCAATAGTTGCAATCGTATTTGTAATTTCATCTTTATTTCCAAATACCCCGCCAATGAAGCCAGTTGCACCAATACCTGGAAGCTCCATGAGTTTTGACGTTACCTCGTCAGCATTTCCGATAATTGCTATATCGGCGGGGCCTAAGGCGCCCTCTCTGTCGAGCATTGCCCTGTAAGAGGGCAAACCTCCATAAATCGAGAAAACCTTTGCCGCTCTTTCTTTTGCGCCCGATTTATCCTCAGTTACACAAACTGGAAGTCCCACTACAATTTCTGGTTCACTAACCGATGCCATTTCAGCGGCCTTTTTTATTGTCGGCACAACATGGTTCTCAACAGTCTTTAAACCCGTCATCCAAGTGGCCGTGCCAGAAGCTAATCGCCCGGCTATATTGAGCATCTTAGTTCCAAGTGCAGCCACTAGAACCTTTGGAGGCTCCGTGACAGGGACCTCGATTGGACCTAGCGTAGTGACACTGTAATGGTCTCCTTTAAATGCAACTCCCTCACCACGCAGAAGTGGGATAAGAATTTCTAGATACTCCTCCATTTGATTTGCAGGCTGGTTAAAAGGAAGTCCAAATACGTTCTCAATTACCATCTGGTGAGACAAGCCAATTCCCAGTGTAAGCCTTCCTTTGAGGGCACTTTGAACAGTAAGTGCCTGTGCGGCCAACATATATGGGTGGCGGGGTTGGATAGGTGTAACAGCGGTTCCAAAGCTGACTCCCTCAACTTCTCGTCCAATTAGCCCTAACAACGTTAAAGTGTCATGACCGAAAATCTGGCTAGCCCATTGAGTGGTGATTCCTGCATTTTTTGCTTGTTTTGATCTTTCAATTACGTCATCAACTGATCCATTGACTTCAATCATCGTCCCGTATTCCATATGATTACCTTAGCAACCAAAGTCCACGAGGGCCAAATTGCCCAATTGCACTGTTAATGAAGATCTCTGATAGGAATAAAGCTTTTCCCTTCAGGGTCATCGGGTCGGCGATTAATTACCCTCGTAGGAATAATGGTCGATTCATTCAAAGATTTTCTATCACCGCTCCATGGTGCCACTGGTGCAGCGACGTGGTTGCATAAGAAATATGCAATTGGTTCATAATTTACGCGCCATCCCTTGAAATGGGGCCATGCTTCCTCGGGAGATCTCTCCATCGGGAACCCTCCTTGGCGCATTCGCTCTACACCTTTGACAAAATCTTCATAAGTAAGCAAAATCTCATTGGTCG
>JABEUL010000207.1 GCA_013044465.1 Acidimicrobiales bacterium | reverse complement strand
CTGGAATTCCGAGAAATCCTGCTTCAACGATCCCACTTGAAGAATTGCCAATCATGAAATCCACATTTGAAAGTACCTCTCCGTAAATAGTGCCTAATGATTCGAAAGCTTTAATGTTGTTTGAAGATTGTTCCCACTCAGTCAATCGTGCACGTATTTGATCTGATTTTGGATCAATTCCCGGCAAAGTTACTATCACGGAGCCCAACTTAGAGCATGCCTGAATAATTGCCTCCAATTCAATGTGGATATTTTCTAAATCCAAGGTCGGGGGATGGTAAGTCATTAGTGCAACTGGTCTTACCAGACTAAAATTAAGTTGCTTTGAAAGATTCTCTATGCTTTCAGTCGACTTAGATTCCCTGAACCTGTCAAGCGAAGGGGCTCCAGTCACGTAGATTCTCTCTGGATTAACTCCGAGCTGTGCAATCCTCTGAAAGGATCCTTTGGATGAGCAAAAATGCAAATGCGAAAGTAAAGTAAGAGCGTGTCGGGTTGCGTCGTCTGTAGACCCTTCGCTTTTTTCCCCGCCGTGGATATGGGCTATAGGAATCGAGCAAAGCGACGCCGCAGTAGCCACTGCTAGCATTTCAGTACGATCGCCCAAGATAATCAAGATGTCAGGTCTGACCATGCTAAGTGTTTCAGTTAACGTGGGAAGCATTTCTCCTATAGCTTTTGCAATTCCGAAAGGACTCAAAGTTTGGGCAAAACCGCCAATATCGTGGATTACAATTTCGGGCCATTCTTCAAAAAACCTAAGTTCTCTACTTTTTGGGTTTTCAATTGATAGTGCCCCCCCAACCAGAAGAACTAAATCAATTTCATTAGATGCGTAAAAAGCTCTAATAATGGAATCTAAGGGCCACCTATCTCCGCGGCTCGTGGTTACGATGGCAATTTTACGAAGATCCATAGAGGGGGATTCCACTTCTTGTTCCTACAGACACAACTTGCTATCAAATAACTTTGAATTCATGATCATAGTGTCATACTAGTGCTCTTGGCTCTAAACCATAGTTACCTAAGCCACACTTGGAGGACGACCACAATATGTCCAAGCGATTGAATTAGAATATAGGTTGTAGTCCTTGATGAAGCTAATTCATTCGGCAAAAGATGCAGGGGTGAACGCAAGTAAATAGCAAACTTACTTTGGCGACTCCATGATCATAGATTCAGACGCTGGCTTACTTGATTTTCCATAGACTTAGCCTTGGAAATAGAATACCTAGTAATAGTTATATAAAGGATCCGCGACTTCATCTGAGTGTCTTTTTCAGGTAAAAGTAGAGACAGGTCGACTAGGAGTTAATCTCATGCCATCTCCATCTGACAAAGAGGCTGTTCACATTTTGGACAAAGTTGACTTTCCAGCGATGAAGGCTGTTTTTTGATATTGTTTAACTAAATATGATCCAAGGCAGCGCGTCCACTGGGCAGCCAGTTAGCATCTCGATGGGAATGTCCACGATAGCAGAAGTTGCTCTTTTTGAAAATGCCACTACAACCGATGGCAACGGAGGAGCATTTTTACTATATGTGAGCAGTGCTTGCCATACACCGGCTTCAGACTTGGAGCTTGTGACAATCCCGCTAATGATTTCAATTTGGAATATGTCTGCAGGAAATTCAGATCACTCACTGGGTGTTCTTGCGCCAGTTGCAGCAGTCACTAGCAACAAAACTATAGTTGAAAAACATTTGACCTTGCGGCAACCAAACGGCTGGCCCGATAGGGAATTCTCGGCAGTGCTAGATGATTGTAAAAAACCAGGTCTTTTAGGTGTATGAAATCAAAAGCGCACGAGCAAGGGTTCGATGTCGATTAGCGCTAACTGAAAGTACAGGTCTCAACTTTCGTCGCCTACTAGTCATCGTGGATGATATGAAGCACGAAGAAAGGTTTGACAAGCGAAACGTACGGTTCATCCCTTCAATGATGGTTTACAACCCAAAGTTTGGAGTCGAATTGTGGGCAGGGTTGAACGGGCAATCAAACGGGGACACCGCTTTGGTGGGATCTAGCAGGTGAAAATGGATAGAACTGTTTCTGCACCGGCACCAGCTGGTTTAGTGGTTGCCGCTGGAAGCGGGTTGAGACTTGACGACCTTGTTCATGTAGTAGCACTTATTCCTGACACTCTAATGATTATTGGGTGGTGTGCGAACCTTTCCCAAACGACACGTTCATGGTTAGAAAATAAATTGTCCTTGAAATGTCTGGATTTGAAAGCAATATCAGAAAATATTGATGAGAGCGTTTGTGCAAAGGCGACCTCGGCCGTGGATGTATTTGGCAGCCAGGAAGATTCGAAACTCAAAGCGCTCATTTTAGAGAAACTGTATTCCGAGGCCGAAGAGATAACTTTAGCGACTGAAATGGTTAAACTGGTGACCAGCAAGTTGGATGCAAAGGACGGCAAAGTCTATTTCTTAGGGAAAGATCGAATAGTATCAAATGCCGTGAAAGCTGAGCTCGAGCACCCGTCCTATCTTGAGATCCTTGAACCGTTGCCTAATGCATCGAGAGACATTAAATCACGAGTTAGTGTTTATATCAAGGGTCTCCATCTGGAGGGCAGGATCAGTGACGGAGTGTCTGAATTAATCGAGAGAACCGACATTGATTGGCGCTTTCGGACGTCATTGCCAGGGCGCTCATTTTGGGTGGCAAAGAATAAGAAGTATCTTTCCGCTAATGGAGAGATTTGCCTATTTTCGTCCTACGCTAATAATTCTAGATCTATCTTAAATCTGCGTTCTTTGTTTCCCCAGGATGCACATTGGATAGTGGCTAATCTGTCAGCCAGGCGTGTGCTGCCAAAGTCAGCTAGATGGTCTTGGCTTTGGGCCTATGCCAACATGTCGCAGATACGGTCCTGGTCCCAGCCACTAAGTAGCGCCGTCTTGAAAAGTGATTGCAAAGAAAATATGGAGCTGGAAAATTTGTGGCCAGACAATTCCAAAACTTTGTCGAGTTGGGAAGCATACGAGAGTATGCAGACTGCCCGAATGATTGCCTGTTGGGATAATTACTTAGAGGAGCATTGCCCAAGACTAGTTGTGGTGTCGAACCAGTGGAGCGCTGAGGGCGTTCTTGCTCTTCGGGCAAAGGAGATGGGTATTCCGGTACTACAAGTTTTCCACGGAGTAACAGGAAGCCATCTTTACCGCGAACACGAAGTAATAGGAGACTGTATGGTTGTTCCTGGCAAGTATTGGGCTGACACGCTTTCTGTTAATTCTCGGCACAAGGCCCTGGTCGTAGGTTCGACCCCAGACATTACTTACACTACGTCAGACGTTCCACATCGGTTAACATTTTTTTCTACATCAATTTCCGACCGATCACATATTGTGGCTGAGGACGAGTATAAAGCCATGGTCAATGCAATTTGCTATGTTCGAAATGTTTCAGGTTGGTCTGTAGTTATGCGCCCTCATCCAGTTGAAAATCCTGCACATTTTTTGGATTATTGGCGTAGCGCTACCACAGACGAGCCACCAATTATACTTTCGGCACATAAAGAAACTCTGTATGATGCCATCAAAAGTACGGGAGTTGCTCTTACGTCTCCATCCTCAATACTTCTCGCGTGTGCAGCTAGTGGAGTGCGTGCAACGCTGCCTGGGTGGATACCATTTTCGTGGCGTGACGGAGTAGAGTCTGTTTCCAATGGCAAACTGGCTGCATTCGCTTCGGAACCTGATGAGATGGGAAAGATTTTGGAGGCACAGATTATTGATGCTGAACACTTTGGTCCGTTAGACTCTCGTGACTCAGACTTTCGTGCGAGATTTGGAGTTGGACACGAGGAACTTCGTGAATGGATTTCAGAGACAACTGGAAAATCGAACTCAAATTACTCACGCTAAAGTTGGAATGACCTCAGTTATAAGGGCCTATGGCAAATTGAGGAAGCCTTTTAAAAGACAATAAGTGATCTTGAGACAAGACCGGTATATCTACCACGCCAAAACCGAGTAGAGGCCCACTCCCTCGTTTGCTTTATCGCCATTTACATTGCAAGGCTACTCACAGCAAGACTTGACAATAAACACTCAATAGCCACGATAGCGGCCAATTTTAATTCAATAATTCAAACGATCTTGAAGGACAATCTTTTTTTAGGCTGCTACTTTGATGAAGTATCTGCCGACATAAAAGAGAAGCTGGAAATAGATCTTGATAGAAAATTCCTAACTCGAGGTGAAATCAGGGCGATTCTAGAAAATTCCAAGTAATCCGCAGGATTATTATCACGAATAAATCGAAATAATGTCCCAATAACCTGGGATTATGGCAACTTAAATAAGAATTAACTGCCAAAGTCAGGGAGATGAGGTCGCGACGCGTCAAATCCAAATTAAATTGATCTCAGTGAAGTCACATTTAAATTCCAAGATATTGGTGGTTTCAAATTCAATGCCAGTAACTCCAGGCGATTCGCGGCATGCATTCGTTACAGACCAGGCCGTTGCGATGGCAAATCTTGGGGTTCAAGTAGATTTAGCCATAGTTAGGCCCTGGCTGCGGTCTTTAACGCCAGGAAGTGGATGGAGAAACCCAGATTTTGATAACCGACCAGATCTCCTCCCACTTAATTCCGTGATCGATATTCCATTCCTGGCCCTGCCACTAAGAATTGACCTGTTGGCTTGGGTAAAGGCAGGTAAGTTGCAGACTAGAAAATACCGACAATCGCTTGGAGAAAAACACTACGATGCCGCAATTGTCCATGGTGAAACAATGGGGGCAATATTTGCAGACACTTTCAAAAGCATTGGTCTTCCATTTATATTTATCGTTCATAGTGCCGGAGATTCCAAAAGTGCTCTAAATCGGCGAGGTCAAAAAGTGCGAAACACTTGTGCCACGAAGGCCAGTTACATTGCCCTGGTTGGGGAGGGACTCAAAATTCCTGGATTGATTAGAGGTAAGGCAGAAGTAATCCCAAATGGACTGACCGTTCCTAACG
>JABEUL010000206.1 GCA_013044465.1 Acidimicrobiales bacterium | reverse complement strand
ATTTACAAGCAAACTCGGCGTGGGAACTACTTTCACAGTTGAACTTCCAATAGCTACAGATAGCTCTAGACCGGATTCTTATGACAGCTTTGACGATTTGGTAGTAAGTGATCCAAACGAAGCTTTAATCAATACACGAAATATTGTATATATAGAGCACAATAATGAACACGGTGAACTATTAAAAACTGTTATTGGAGCATTAGGCATTAGCGTTTGTGTTGCTAAAAGTGGCCAACTGGGAGTGGGATTAGTTCAAAAGATTCTACCCGAGCTAGTAATAATGGACATTTTGTTGCCTGATATGACGGGCTTTGAGGTTATGACAATTTTGAAGGCAAATCTGGAAACGGCGAACATTCCAATAGTCATTGTCAGCGGAGGCGCCAGCGAAAACAAAGTCAGGAGAATGCTGGCTTTGGGAGCCGTTGCGTATCTTCCAAAACCCCTTGATTTGGATCGACTTAAAAACATCATTAGCGCAAATTTAAATTCGAACACTGTAAGGTTCTAATTGAGATGAATATAACCTCTAGTCATATGAAACACCCTTTTATACAAATACTCTGGAAATCCTAAGATATTAATAATAACTAGACAATCAAATAGAGGAGGAAAATAATGAATATAGCCCTAAATGTTGAGTTCACCATTTTGGTAATTGATGACAACGAAGTCAACTTGGAACTCTTTAAACAGTTTCTAACCAATGCCGGATATAAGGATCTTCACTTTTATACCGATGGACGTCAAGCACTAGATCAACTTTCGGCCATTGCTCCTGATTTGATTATTTTGGACTTACATATGCCCCATATGGATGGACTTGAATTCTTAGAAAGGCTAGGGGAATCTGTAGCCTCTGACGATCACATCCCGGTAATGGTGGTAACGGCAGATGCCACAAGTGAGGCCAAGACAAGAGCATTGACTAAAGGTGCAAATGATTATCTAATCAAGCCACTGGAATCTCGCGAAGTGACACTGAGAGTGGCAAATTTACTAGAGACCAGGCGATTGCAACTGGGAATTCGAGAACAAAAGAGGTCCCTAGAGAGAACAGTATTAGAACGCACAAATTCAATGGAAATTGCGAGAAGTGAGGTTTTGGCACGTTTGGCCTATGTTGCCGAATATCGTGATGACGATACTGGCAACCACACCCAGCGGATCGGAAACATATCTGCTGCAATCGCCAAAAAGGCTGGACTTAGTGATTCGATGATTGAGATTGTGCGCAAGGCCGCACCCCTCCATGACTTAGGCAAAGTTTGCGTCCCAGACAGGATACTTTTAAAAGCTGGGAAATTAACTGATGAGGAGTTTGAAGAAAACAAAAAGCACACCACTGTTGGAGCTGAAATACTTGAAGGAGGCGAATACCGATTACTTCAGGTTGCACGTGATATTTGTCTTTCACATCACGAGCATTATGATGGCACCGGTTACCCCCAGGGTCTTTCGGGTGCCGACATTGCGCTCGAAGCAAGGATTTGTTCCATCGCAGATGTTTTTGACACAATGACTCACGATAGGCCATATAGGAAAGCACTGTCGATTGAAGAAGCAATTGATGAGATTAGGAAGCAATCAGGAAAGCATTTTGATCCAGAACTTGTGGACATTTTCCTTGAGCTAATTGAAAACGGTGAAATTTCAACTTATTCCAAAGCAGTTAGATAAGAACTCTTGATCTAAATTGACAAAGTTGTCAGAACGTTAAACTGTGGCGGGATTTGAAGCTGCTGTTTCAAAAGCTATTCTTCACTTCCCTATTTAGCCACTCGCTAATTCATTGTTGCCATTTATCTTTGTTTTACTCCTTAAAGACACTGGTAGATCGAAGTTTTGGGGTTCTGGCCGCTCTATTTACTTTGCTACGGGCTACGGCTGATGCCTGGCGCTTGATTTCTCTAGATATTTAGCACTCTCCAGTGAGCTACCAAATAAACTTATTAGGCATCATTGGCAAGTTTAAAACAGATTTAAAGTTACTATATCTTCACCAAAACCCCATTTATCTGCAGTTTTTTTAAAACATGTCGGTAGAATAGAGAAGGACATCCACAGAAAGAAGTTGGTTGCCCGTGTATAAACTCTTAATAGTAGACAAGTTAAATGCTTGTCGAAAAATATCCCAGGAATTGGTTGGCCGTGATTCTTAATGGCTCTGGTTCCGCTTAAAGCAAAATTTTGGCACAAGTTGGCCATGCAGGCTGGCAAAGTTGTATTTTGGCAATACAGGTATTACTACGATTCAATCCTTTACTATGCCAACGAAGAGGATTTAGTTAGTTTTGGTATTAAAGTTGAGTCGGAGAAAGTTGCCTTCACCGAGCGTGTAAAAACTTTGGATCCAGCTTTTATAGCTACTTTGCGTGAGGCTCAATCAAAGTCGTTTCTTGAAGGTGAACCTTTTAAGGTCGATTACAGTATTGTCGAGCCAGAAGGAAATATAAGGTGGATTTCAGCCAGAGCAATACCACTTGACATAGATGACATCATGAAGGCTTCTCTGATAGGCGTAAGTTTTGATGTAACAGAGCTTAAGGAGACCACTCTTGCACTTGCCCAGGCTAGAGAAAAGGCAGAACAGTCCAGCAAGGCCAAAAGTGACTTTCTAGCTTCATTTAGCCATGAAGTGCGTACTCCAT
>JABEUL010000205.1 GCA_013044465.1 Acidimicrobiales bacterium | reverse complement strand
GGGTAAAAGGCCAGAAGATAGAGGCGGAGTCCACCACTTTCCTTCAATTTTCAAAGCCAAGTTGGCTGTCGTAGTTTCAGTTAGTTCACCTCGCTCATTTGCAAGTATTACATCGTAAACTCCGGGTATTTGATCCCGCAGCTTTTTATAATATGACCTATCGGAAATCTTGTGGAATAGAAATGCATTTTCAGTATTTACTCTTTTTTGAGACAGTGCCAAAGTCACCTGATTTCTATCTATCTCATTAAAATCCAGATATTCAATATCCACTTCGGAGGATGTTTTGAGCACAAGTCGAAGCCGAGAAGGCCTATTGATGCTAGCTGAAGTTTCATTGAGGCTTTTTCTCACCGTTGTTAAGTCGAAATCAATGCCAAAATATTGCGCAGAAGCCTGCACCCTTTTGAGATGCCTCTCTAAATTCTTGAATCCAGTTTGTGGGGAGAAATACATTGTCTCTAATAGTCCATCGGGTACCTTGCGCCTATTTAAGATACTGGTTTTTGCTAAAAGCTCCTCCCACTCAGATTCTGGGTCTGACCCAGAAGTGATTCCCCCACCTGCTCCGTAGGAAAGAGTTTGCGACTTCTTATCTAATGTTGCACACCTTATAGCTACCCCAAAATCAGCGCTTAGTTGCGAATTCTCGTATCGGATCCAACCAATTGCCCCACAGTAGATGCCACGAGGGGAGTCTTCAAAGCGAGTAATAATCTCCATAGTTGAGACTTTTGGCGCTCCAGTGACTGAACCGCATGGGAAAAGCGCCTTAAATATTTCGAGTAAATCAGTGCCCGCTCGGATTTGTCCTTTAACCGTTGAAGTCATCTGCCACAAAGTCGGATAGCGCTCGATGTCAAAGGCACTTTCAACTTTCACAGTGCCGAACTCAGACATTTTGCCAAGATCATTTCTAATGAGATCGACAATCATTAAATTCTCGGCCCTATCCTTTTCACTATTTATAAGTTCATCCCTAAGAGCAATGTCTTCAAGGCTATATTTCCCCCGACTTCTTGTACCCTTCATAGGTTTGCACTTAATTACGCCACTTTCAATCTGGAAGAAAAGCTCAGGGGAGGCACAGATTACTGCCCGGTCATCGTTTTCAATATAAAACGAATGACTTCCAACTTGAGACGAAAGCATTGCTGAATAAATCTCAATTGGATCTCCCACAAAATGGGCTTGAAATCTTGATGTGAGGTTAACTTGGTAGGTGAATCCCTCTCTAATTAGATCCTGGATTCCTAAGACTTTCGATATGTAGGAGTTTTTATCCCACTCATGATTCCAGCTAAGTGCTTGGTCTTTCACTGGTTTTAAATCTGGCCCAGTATCTTGTACTTGCGTTTTGAATATACAAAACCAAAGCAGGGGGGTTGAATTATTTGATTCAAGTGTTATTTGGTCACTGTTAATTGCGCCCGCTGCTTCATATGCAACATAGCCAAGGGCGATAGTTCCACCAAATTTGATTCGATTCTCAACAGCTTGAAGTGCGCCAGGAACTTCGCCAAGGGAATTGGCAGTTATTATCTCGATTGGGTCTAAAAGAAGAAAATGCTTATCTTCTAAGAAATTATCTATCCGGGCAGTTATTGTCATAGTATTTGGGATTAGAAGGATAAAGTTATGTACTTTAAACTAATGATGTAAATCTTAATTCTTTAGTCATAGATGTCTTAAACTGGAACTACTTTATTCATGAAGGTTGTTCAAAATTGGGATTTGTGTTGCTATTTGTCCGTTTGAACTGGAACTTAGGTCGATATAAAAGCTATTTTGGAAATTAATTATTGGTTGCCCCACACCAACATTAGTTTTGGGTCGTTCATCAATTATATACAGTGTTAACTAAAAAGTGAGAAGTAGCAAAGTGACTGCTTTAGTCGCTGATGTTTATCTTTTTGATCGTACTGACGATTTAAAAAGGAGCAGATCGGTCATTCAGCTGTATTACTGATCTGCGAGTATTCGATTGGTTCAACCAACTTAGAATTATTGAGTGAGCAGGATGAAAACTATGTCCAGATTTAGGGCCCCTATGTAGCTCTTAGAGGATCTTTCCACTGAAGACCTTTAAAACGGCTGAAATCCGCATCACAAGACATGAGTTCAGCGCCATGTTCTATCGCAAGTGCAGCCAAGTGCGCGTCAGTGGTCAGATTCCCACCAGTTCCTACTTGAGCCAATAATTCCCCAAGCACAAAAATATGACGGTCGGTTGGATTTATCACTGTTGTTACTGGCTGATCTAGCCAACTCAGAATTATGCCAATTGCTTCATCAACAGTGAAAGGTTCTTCAAAAACAGCCGACCTAGTTGAAAGCCTAACGAAGGCCAAAAGAACTACCCAAGTTAGTCCAACGGTTTGCGTTCCCGAAAGGATTTCTTCGACCCATGCACGAGCTTCTTTGTGGCGGGGGGAAGACGAATCATAAGCATAAAGCAATAGGTTTACGTCAATCAGCTTCATTTACGAAGCTCAATTTTCCTGAGTAGCTCAATATCTTCAAGTTCTCCGGCCAGAAAAAGTGCCTTATCAAGGTTGACACTAGGACGGATCCCCATTGGCTTTGCTTTAACTTGGAAATCCCTGTGAGCCACGCTCTTTCCTGAAAGCCCTGAACGTATTGTCTCGTTCAACACCTTTTTGAACGATGTCCGTTGGGACGATGCTAATTCGTGAATTTTATCAACCAAATCATTGTCGAGATTGACCGTCGTTCTCATAAATTACATCATAGCATATTGTAAAGTAGCATCAATATGCTAATTACGATGCAAGTGCCTTTTAGCTGGGGATCTGACCCGTGGGAATGACCGATCTATAGGAGGTTTTTGGAGAAATTGACTTTTATCCGGTGATTTGGCAAGAATTGACAAATTGTCAGAGGAAAAAGGAGCCAGCGCAAATCCACTAAAAGTCTGACCCTATTTTGCTTTGCTTTAGGCCAACAAATTTGTGAACGATAGTGTTACCATTTGCCATGAGTTACTCTGTCGGAAGCGATCTGTCGCTGGCCGTGCGAGTCTGTCAGGCGTTCTTTGAACATGATCTGAAAGCCTTTGGTGAGCTTCTCGCCAAAGACGTCACGTAAGGCGACACTAATACACCAAGAGGCTGTCGGAACCGCAGGGAAATCTTGGCAACATTTGAGAAGATTCTCGACAAAGGAGTCGATGGTGTCGTCACTGAAATGGAAACCGGAACCAATGGGATTCTCTGTGGGCTAAGCGTCACATGGCCAAATGGCAGTCCAAATGAAGAGGACGCAAACTTATTTCACGTTTACATGGTCAGAGACAACCAAATTTTTCGGATTCGTCGCTATGATGACTGGATATCAGCCGCCGAAGCAGCAGGGCTCGATTAGCCTAGGTGCTCAAAAAATTAGCTTGGAAAATTGTATTCAATGGCGCTTAATAAGAAGAGATTCCCGACTTAAATACTTTTCTCAAAAAACTCAGATTTTACTGGGTGATGAATTTTTTTCACACCATTATCCAGGAAGTGTAGATTTTGCAACTGAATATTCTTGGTCACCTTTGGTCACCTAATTTATGATAACTAGGTATGTTTTTAGAGAAATCTGTTTTCCGGGGAACCACTCGGGTTCGGATTATGGAAAAGGTCCTAATCGACGAGGCCTGGAAGAAAAAGCTAATACGCCATATTGGTACTGCCAAAGGCGAGCTGGACTTAGCTCTAATCCCAGAACAAGGTCAAAGTACCTTACTAGAGCTTAAAAATGGCGGTCAATTGGTGTTGCCGTTTCTGACGGGTACTGATTCTAATGGTCTAAAGGTCATTGGAGAATATCACCATGGAGCAGAACTTATTCTCTGCCACTTATTTGACCAATTAGGTATTACAACCAAAACAATCTCGATTGGGCTGTTGTGTCAATTGGTAGTAGCTGGGATACTGTATCCAGTTTCAAAACGCCGCACTGCAACATTTCTGAACTAATGTTTTGACTGCAACCTAGATGAAGACCAGATATATCGCTTCATGGATACATTATCCAAATGCCAGAAGAGTGTTTTAGATGCCATGAGGAGCTATGTTGTCAAAACCTACCCTGGCTCTATTGGGTATGTACTTTATGACGTTACAACCCTATATTTTGAAACAGATAAAGAAGATTAAGATGATGACGAAATCATAGGACTTAGAAAGTTGGGTTACAGCAAAGACCATAGAAATGACCTTCCTCAAGTTGTCTTAGGACTTGGCGTAACTTCTACGGGTATGCCGTTAACCTACCAACTGTATTCGGGCAATACATACGAAGGCAATACTTTAATT
>JABEUL010000204.1 GCA_013044465.1 Acidimicrobiales bacterium | reverse complement strand
CCTGTGATAATTGCCACGCGCCCATCGAGTGTTCCCATAGTTTTACGTTCCTTTCGTATTGAACTTCGCCGCGGTGTATCCATCGGCACTTTTAAACGTTGCCAGCTTTGACTGGTTCCGGTCAAACTGAACTGACTAAATCCCCAGATCAAAATCGGGGATCCGTCTCATTTTTAGTCTATATTCTTGCCACCCTAACCCAAACCGGGTCTATTACCAAGTAAAGTAGATATCAAATGTCGCATACTCGCAACCTCTTGCGGCCTTGGCAGATTTTTGTAGCTCTTTTATTGATGTCGCTTTGCTTGAGTTCCTCATATGTGCTGGTCTCAGCCTCGGAACCTAAGTTAAGAGATATGATGATTCCGATTTCCACAGCTGCAAAAGAGAGAATTATTGAAAACAAGGCTATTTTGGCAATACAGAGTGATGTTGTAGCTCCAAAAAGCGGAACAGGAGACCAGTCCCATTTTGCTCCTCCTCTTATTCACCTGTCATCACCCCTAGCATCACATCAGATTTTTGGATTTGCTCCATATTGGACACTTGGGCAGTCAGCACAGTTTCAACTCCAGGATTACTCAACAATTTCATACTTCAGTCTTTCAGTGGGCGCCAATGGCTCAATCGTGACAACTGACAGTGGGTATAGCGGCTTTAATAGCCCTCAACTAACAGCCTTGATAGCTCGTGCTCACTCATATTCGGACCGAGTGATGCTTACTGTTAGTTGCTTAAATCAAACAACTCTCGAAGCTCTAACTTCAAGTGCTAGTGCTCCTAATTTGTTATCAAGCCAGGTGATCCCCCTTTTAAAGGAGAAGGGCTTTGATGGAATAAACATAGATTTTGAAGGTCAAGGCGATGGGATAAGAAACGGCCTTACGCGCCTCATTACTACTGTTTCTACTCTCGTCCATAGTGCAAATCCAAACTGGCAAGTAACTGTGGATAGTTACGCGTCCTCAGCTGGAGATCCATTTGGGCCATTTGATATTGCGAGCTTGAATCCCGCAGTGGATGGATTTTTTGTGATGGGTTATGATATGGAAAATCCCGATGTGCCTTCTCCTAATGCTCCGTTGTCAAATTGGAGTCCAAGTGATGTTGAAGCCCTAGCTGAGTACACTAACGTTATCTCCCCATCCAAAATTATTTTAGGTATTCCATTTTACGGATACGACTGGACTACTCTCGATGGAAGCAGAAACACTATCTCCATGGGATCTCCCACAGCACTTTCGTATCAAGACATTGTTTCTGGTGGCCATCCGCAGTATTGGGATCCCACTACTTCAACTCCATGGACCAGCTACCAAGTCGGCAACCAGTGGCACGAAACGTACTATGACGATCCTGCCTCTGTAGCGCTAAAGGTGGCACTGGCTAATTATTTTCATGTTGCAGGCGTGGGTGTGTGGGCATTGGGAATGGATGGAAATTCACAGGCAATGCTTGATGCTCTTTTAGGTGGAAGTGTGCCAGAAAAGAATTACTCTGCACCTCCTCTTCCAGATCCCACAACCACTACTTTGCCTCAAAGTGCTACTACCACTACTACTACCGTGTGCACTACGACGCCTTCAATATCAACGTCTGTGGCAAGTACCACTTCAACAACTAACTCGACTACTCCAAAAGCAACGACTACAACTACAACTACTGAACCAACAACTACTGAAGTTACAACCACCACAAAAGTGTCAACCACTGTGGTATCAACTACGACTACTTCGTTAGTTCCCCCACCTTGCTCTACAACAACTAGTTCAAGTTCACCTTAACGAGCCAGTGATGGGTACCTTTTGGTAAGGTCAGCACACTCTTGACAAACCGATTCTGGAATCACATGGAGCTTCATCAGTATGGCAAACATCTTGCAACCCACACAAACTCCGGCCAATGATTCCATCGATGCAAAAACTACCAGCATCGACACGAGAACTATAGCAACTGAAGTATTTCCAAAACCCAATGCTGAAACTGCGGCAATGGTTGTGACGCTAGCTCCAATAGCTTGTGCAAATCTCTTTGGCGGACCGGGCGACATTTTGGCGTGCTCTGGCAAATTCTTCGCCACTACCCTTACAGCGAACTGGGCCAAAGGGCTAAATTTGGGTCCCCAGCCCACTCGTGCCAAGAAACCGTAGGCCATAAACAGAAGTAGCCAGTACTGAGAACTGAGTAATGTAACGATTCCAACAATGGCCACTATTCCAGCTGTGAATCTGGCTGAAACTTCATTTACCTCACGTGGGAAGCTAAAAAACTGTCTATTTTGTATGGTCTCTCTACCCATACTTAAAATACTACCAAATTAGTCAACAATTGCCAACCGGAATTCCCAATATTTTTCAAAAAATTACAAAAGACGAGGTAGCACCGTATAAAGCGAACTCTCCAAGCAGGGATTTATGGCAATTATTGACTGAAAAAACACTAAATTGGCCAATTTGGAATCCCGACTTCGTCAATTAGGTGTCCAAATTTAGTATCTTCAGAATCGCTATTTGGGCTTCGTTATATTCCGGTTCGATTATTAGGGTCTTTTTGTCGTTGGCCACAACTCCTGATTTTGCTGCCATCATAATTCGAATTGCCTCTCCTAAGGGAAGATTTAGTGCTTTTACTTTGTCTTCGAATACACGCATGACAAGTAGGGCGATCCTGCAAATAAGCACATGTGATTCAATCCGTTCTTGTTTATAGTGAAAGGCTGGTCGGATGAATAGGTCTGATTTGGACATCCGAAAGGACTGTTCAACTTTCCCAACTGGTTATAGACACCCAATAACATTAAGTCTAAGCCGGTCATGTAAGAAGACCGCATTTTTAGCTTGCCTACCTGACTGGGATAATCGTTATCTAACGCAAACCCAACTGCCCAGCTCTATTTAACTCAGTAAGGCGATCATTGGCTTGTGAAATTAGAATTGCGAGGTCCGCATCAGATCTGGCCGACCCGATATGCTCCACAACGCGTCGAGACCACTTGCGAGTAAGTGATCCATTTTCCCTCTTAACCACAGGAACTCTTTCAATTAACCTCACTCGAACTGAACCCAAGTATTTGGACTTATCAATATAAATAGCTAGAACCCATGGCCAAAGTAATTTTAGAATGTCATTAGGGCTCACCGTAGAACTATCCGCGCGATAAGTGGGGTAGCATGTTATAGTTGAATATGCGCGAGTTCTTGGTTGACGATGAGGATCT
>JABEUL010000203.1 GCA_013044465.1 Acidimicrobiales bacterium | reverse complement strand
GCAAAATTCTCCCTGGAGCTTGACCTAGGCCTCGGTCCCGGCAAAATTTGTCATACCCCGGTGGTCGAGAATTCTCTTTATTTCTCCTATCAATTTCATCCCTCGTGCAATCGCACCAGTATGAAAGTCCGGCTTGAAAGAGTCGATTTGCGCTCTCTCTGTAAAGATCTAGTCGTTGTGACTGGAAAAAGGGTCCCGAGTCCCAATCAATTCCTAGCCACTTTAAGGACTCAATGATCCCTTTTGTCCATTCATCTCGGTTTCGCTCTTCGTCAGTATCTTCTATCCGCAAGATAAACTCACCAAAGCCATTTCTCTTGGCCTTTTGAGTTACTAAGTAGTTGTATAGTGCAGTGCGGGCACCGCCAACGTGTAAGTAACCAGTTGGTGATGGGGCAAATCTCGTTCTAAGTATTTTTTCTTCCATTAAATCAGCTATCTTCAACAAGCGATATTGCTTGCTTGGGGCATGCACTCACAGCTTCTTCAACTTTGGGTAAAAGAGAGTCATCTGGGGAGTCATTTAACACATAGAGAAAATCATCATCTCTTACTTCAAATATCTCCGGAACAATTTCCATACATAATGCGTTGGACTCACAAATATCGAAATATACTACTATTTTAAATTTAGTATCTACCTCATATTCCCTAGACCAATAATAATTTATTAGCCTATCAGAACCAAATGGCTCATATAAGCCGCCTAAGCACTACCCAAGTTCCCCAGTCGGCCCCAGAGGCCATCCAACTCCAATTTCCAGGCATTGCATTTTCGACAGATTCTGCACTCAAATGAATCGGGGTATCACTTCCCAAAGTATTTACCCAAATGATTACTCCGTTTTGAGTCAAAACCCTATCTATTTCGTGAGGGAACAAAAGCGCATTAACCAAAATGGCAGCTGCAATTGACTTATCCCTGATTGGGAGATGGAAACTGTCGCATCTTACAAGAGGCGCCAACCGTGATTTTACTTGAGAGAGCATCTCCTTGGCGATATCAATCGAAATAACGTTATCAAAGTGATTAAGAATATGAGGGGTGACAATTCCTGTCCCTGATCCGACTTCCAATGCGGGGCCATCTGGAATGGTGCCGCCCCGTTCTATGGCGTCAATCAGTGGGGAGACATGTCTGGCATGTCCTCTTTCTTCCCAAGTTGGGGCAAGAGCGTCAAAAGCTTGGGCGACTTGGTCTGCCTTTTGTTGGGTCCATGAGTCAGGATGAAACGCTGCATTGAAAGTAACTTCTCGCATTGGGTGTTTCGAATTATCCACCTCTGGGCGCCCGCTTTGTTCGGGTATCACTCTTTCAATGTATGTAATTGGGGACAACTCTAGATCCTTTCGAAGTTTCGCCTTAGCTCCCAGTCAGTTACTACTTTGTTGTATGAAAGCCACTCTTGTCGTGCAGTATTTAAATAGTGACTATGCACTTGGTTTCCAAATGCCTCGTTAGCTATCTCCGATGTTTCAAAGGCCACTATGGCATCAGGCAGTGTATTTGGGATGCGCTTCACATCACTGGCCACATAACCGTTACCCATTAGTGGTTCTTCAAGATCCAAGTTGTTATCTATTCCGTAAAGCCCTGAAGCTATTACAGCGCTAAGTGCTATATATGGATTTACATCGGCACCTGGAATTCTG
This sequence comes from Acidimicrobiales bacterium, assembly GCA_013044465.1. Classification (GTDB taxonomy): domain Bacteria; phylum Actinomycetota; class Acidimicrobiia; order Acidimicrobiales; family JABEUL01; genus JABEUL01. Next base: position 13,933 of record JABEUL010000203.1, on the reverse strand, counting down.
TTTTCGACTCTTCTGCCTTGGCCTGATCCGACCACTCTGAAACCACAAGTTCTGTTGTCGATTCCCCAAGCAATAGCCGTAGGTGCCCACGACCCTGGGACGTAGCGCCTGTATGAATTTACGTAGTGAGCGTAGCACCATGCCAGCTCAGTGGCACCATGTAATTGACCGGCAATCCACTGTCTTGCTATTTTTGAAAGTCCGTAATTTCCTGAATCATCAGGCATTACAGAAACTTCTTTGCCATCGATAGTCTGCCAGAGAGAGGAGTGGATATGACATGACGATCCAACTTCATCCATTGACCATTTCGCCATAAAAGTAGCACTTAGGCCGCTCAAAGCTATTATCTCTCGTACTCCATTTTTAAAGATCATATGGTTGTCGGCACATCTAAGAGCTTCGGCATAAGTGATGTTAATTTCATGTTGACCATGGCCGGCTTCGCCTTTTGAGAATTCGACAGGAATAGATGCCTTTAGCATCTCATTTCTAATTTCCCTTATTATAAATTCTTCTCTCGAAGTTTCAAAGATCTGATAATCTTCAATCCCGCCAGAATGAGCTACTAAATTCTTGTATGCAGAATCTCGTGCTTGGTCGAATGAATTTTTGAACAAGAAGAATTCAAGTTCAGTACCCGTTTTGACCTCAAAGCCCCTATATGCTGCTCTTGCTAACTGGTTCTTAAGCATTGTGCGGGGTGCAACATCTATTGGTTCCAAGTCTTTTGTAAAGACATCACAAATTACCAGGGCTGTCTTAGGGAGCCAAGAAATAATCCTAAGCGTTGACAAATCACACCTCGCGATGAGATCGCCATAACCCGTTTCCCAGTTAGTAAAAGAATATCCCGGCACCGGCTCCATATCCACATCGACTGCAAGGAGATAGTCACACGCTTCGATTCCATGATGAGCTACGTGATCAATGAAAAATGATCCAACTACTCGCTTGCCGACTGGGCGACCTTGCAAGTCTGGAAAAACAACTAAAACAGTATCGATTGTGTTGTCAGATACTGCCTTTGATAGTTCTTCTAAAGTCAAAATGGGGGCGACGTTCATATTTATAAAGTAGTTAAAAAATCTGGGCCGTGTTGACTACTCCGGAGTCACGTATGCTGCTGTGATTCCACCGTCAACGAGAAGCGAAGCTCCAGTGACAAATGAGGCGTCGTCGCTAGCTAGGAAAAGTGCAGCTTTTGCAATCTCCTCGGACTTGCCAAATCTGCCAATTGGAATGTGAACAAGCCTCCTATTTCGCCGCTCTGGATCAGAAAGTAGCTCTTTTAACAGAGGAGTCTCTATTGGACCCGGGCAAATAGCGTTCACACGTATGTTCTTTCTGGCATATTCAACTGCCATTTCCCTGCTCAGAGCCAGCACTCCACCTTTTGAAGCTGTATATGCAACTTGGGCGGTTGCCGCGCCCATAAAGGCTACAAATGAAGCAACGTTGACAATTGAACCTCCACCGGCTTCCAACATCACAGGAATTGCAGCTCGGCAAGAAAGCCAAAGACCTTTTAGGTTTATGGCTTGGACAAAATCCCATGTTGAAAGTGGCGTATCAAGTACTCCTCCGTCATCACCTGGGAAAACTCCAGCACAGGTAAACAAAACATTAAGGGAACCATATGTTTCCTTGGCAACATTAACCATATTGGCGACACTTGTTTCATCTGAGACATCCACTCCAACTGCAGAGGCTACAAAGCCTTGGGAGTCGATCGATTTGGCGAGCTCCAGAGCTTTATCGAGGTCTCGGTCTGCAATTAGAACCTTGGCACCTTCTTTGGCAAAGAGTTCGCTGGCGGCTGCCCCTATTCCACTTGCACCCCCAGTTATTAGAGCGACCTTATTGTCTAGGCGACCCATGATGACATCTTCCTTTCAGTTCGTAAATACTAAAGATGCCATTACCCTAGCGGTTTTTTTTAGATGCCTTTTTCAATGTGTGGCTAAAAAGTAAAAATCTGCCTAATTACAGAACCATTTCGCATGTTCTCAAGAGCCTTGTTGACCTCGGAGATATCCATTCGCTCTGTAATCATTCCTTCAAGATCAAGCCTTCCAGCCTTGTATAGCCTAATTAATTTGTGAAAGTCCGTCCTGACATTTCCTGAGCCGTAATAGCATCCGAGGAACTTTTTCTCATTGAAAAATAGCTCGAAGGAGTTGAACTCTACTTTTTGATCTTGGCGTCCAGCCCCAACGACAACAGCAGTACCGCCACGCCTTACAATTTCATAGCTGCGCCTAATTGTTGCAGGCAGTCCGATACATTCAAATGCATAGTCGGCACCATCGTGGCCAGTTATGGAATCCACCGTTGACTGGAGGCCATCGGGTTTAACAGCGTGAGTAGCTCCAAATTTCTTTGCGGTTTCAAGCTTAGAATCCACAGTGTCAACTGCGATAATCTCTGCGGCTCCGGCAATTTTGGCACCCTGGATTGTCGCTATTCCAACGCCACCGCATCCAAAGACAACCACACTCGAACCAGGTTTGACATGAGCGGTATTAATTGCAGCCCCAACGCCTGTCATAACCCCACATCCGATTAATGCTCCAACCTCGTAGGGAACATCGCTTGGTATTGGAATAACAGCCTGCTGTGGCAGCACCATTTCCTCGGCGAATGTTCCATTGCCTGCAAATCCAAATACTGGCATTCCTCCTTGTGAGAAGTGGGGAAGAAGTCCTGCCCCAAACATGATCGCGGTGCAGAGATGAGGCTCGTTCCTTAAACATGCCTTGCAAAGTCCACAAGGGGCACTCCAGGCCACGATTACTTTGTCTCCGACTTTTACACTGGTGACGCCTTCACCGATGGCAATAACATCTCCAGCTCCCTCGTGGCCTAAAACTGCGGGAACCGGTTGAGGGATAGTGCCTGTCATGGCGGACATGTCGCTATGGCATAGTCCAGCTGCCACGATCTTTATTCGAACTTCCCCTGGACCAGGACCAGCCAGTTCGAGATCGTCTACTACATCTAGATTTTCATCTCCGGTTTGGCGCAATATAGCTGCCCGCATATTTGACTCCTTATTAATTTCTTGGCTGAATAGTCATTTTGGTTGTTAAGCACAGTAGCACTTATTGTTATCTTAAAGCCAGTGCGATTAGTTGTCCAAATTGAACCGGCCTATTTATTTTTAGGACCTGCAATTAGAGATCGTGCAATTACTTTTAGAGCAAGCGTTTCGTCGGCTCCTTCAAAAATCGAAAGTACCCTGGCATCGACAAAATAGCGACTGACTGGGAACTCCTCTGCATACCCCATACCTCCATGTATCTGCATGGCTTCCCTCGTTACCCACTCGGCGGCCCTGCAGACATAGGCCTTGACCATTGAGGCCTCCATTGCACCTTCGCCCTTACCCATAAGTCTTGCAACTTCGTAGGCAAAGAGACGAGTGGCGTGGAGAATTACCTTCATCCTCCCAATTTTGGCTCTAGTCAGCTGGTAATCACCAATAGGCGAGCCGAACACTACTCTGTTTTGGGCGTAGTCGCAAGCAGCTTCAAGAGCAGCCTGCATTACGCCAACAGCTCTGGCTGCAGTTTGAAGCCTGCCATTTTCAAATCCCTGCATCTGTAGGTAAAAGCCCTTTCCGAGCCCGTTTTCGCCCCCAACGAGGGCACTTTGTTCCACCCACCAGCTTTCAAATGACACTTCGTAGGAGTGCATTCCACGATATCCGATCGTGTCAATTGGGCGACCTTCCAATTTGCCAATATCCCCACTCCCCGGGCGGCTCAAAGGTGACTCAAAATTTTCATTTCCTGTGGGATTTTGGGTGAATAAAAAGCCATGGGCATCACCTCTGGGTTTTGGAACTACGAAAAGTGAGAGCCCCCTGTGGCCCGCACTTTTATCGGGATTAGTTCTAGCTAAAAGCATCAAGACATCCGCTCTAGCAGCAAAAGTGCACCAAGTTTTAACACCATTTATGTACCAGCCGCCCTCGCCTGGTGTGGCAGTGACGGAAATGCCAGCTACGTCAGATCCATAGTTAGGCTCAGTCACAGCAACGGCTGCCATAATTTCAGCAGTGGCGAGCTTTGGAAGTAGATCTTTCTTTTGGTCTTCAGTCCCTCCTGCCACCAATGCCCGAGCAAGTATCTCAGGCCTAGTGATAAGTGAACCCCCAATTCCAAGAGATGCTCGAGAGAGCTCCTCAGTTGCAATAACCATGCCCACATAATCGTGCTCGCCACCTGTAGCAAACCCACCGTACTCTTCAGGGACACTTAGGCCAAATGCTCCGAGTTCGGCTAATCCAGAGATCACGTCTTCTGGCACGTCAGAATTGGTCCGATGGACGTGTTCAGCCTGTGGTTTTATCTTTTCCTGTCCGAATTTTCTAAATGTTTCGGCGACAAGTTCGAACTCCTGATCCAAATGGCTTTGGGGAATGACTTCATGGAGGGAAGCCAGGAACTGAGGAGATCTGAACTTAGTTAAAAAATCCTGAACAGCGCTTTGCCAGTTGGGTTCAACTCCCCAAAGGGTTTCCCGGCCAATGCATTTCGAGGCAATTTCGGAAGTGGCATCTGCAATAAATGCACATGCCAAAAGTCCATCTTCCAAACTCATTGTGCCTGTTGTAAGTGCATGTCTCGCGGTTGCAATGGCAGCAGCACTATGAGCAACATCGTATGCCAACACTTGGTAATCATCAATAGATTCGCCGCTTGAAACTGCACTTCTTAACTTTTCAATTGCAGCTTCAACTGCTGCTGCTGCAACCTCTACTGTTTTTTTTGCACCTTCAAGGTCTGGTTCTTCTGAAAAATTAGCCATGGAGACAATTTAGCTGACTTTTATTTGCCAGAAGCTATGACAGTCACGAGCGGGGGAAGAACTATTGGATCATCTCCCGGATCAACCCCAGTAATAGCGTGAAGATACTCTCGAACTGGTCCTTCACCAATTCCAGCGGGGGCTTCAGCCCAAGCATCCAGAAGTTTTAGGCCACTATCTACAATAAGAGCAGGTAAAATGGCACCTATATCGGGGTGCAGAGCATTTTCCATAGAAAGAGGTTCGCCTCCTACACGACCAGCCGAAGTGATTGGCTCTTGAATCACTAGATAGCCCCCATCTTTGAGCGAGGCAGCCATTTTTTTAATGACCACTAGCGGATCATGAACGTGAAGTAGAAGAAATCTACAGTAGGCGAGGTCCACTTTTTCAGGCAATTGGAGCTCTTCACCTGCCTGAGTTAAGGCAATTACCTGGGCTTTTGCCGAAGCGGCTGCTGAAGCCGTGGCATCTCTGGACAATGGATCTCGATCCACTGCGTAAACCCGACCATTGTGACCGACCATCTCAGAGAGCGCCACACTCACATCTCCGCCACCTGCACCTACATCTACGCAGGTCCAGCCGTTATCGAGGCCCAATCTGCGAAGGGCAGTGGCCAATGGCCTCCTGTAAACGTCGTTTCTTAGATTGAGATCTACCACACTGTGAATTTAGTTCAATTTGGCCGATACCTTGGAATTGCCCCACGTAGTCCGTAAGTCGTATATTGTGCAGAGTTGTGAAAGTTACTATGCTCTTGTGCGACGCTGTCCAGGTCGCCGATGGAAAATTATTTATTTTGGGTGCGGGTTGGTCGTTGATTGGACCCACGCCATCCCCTATTGGGGTTGCCATAAAAATCGATGTGGGATGGCACGAAGCTGAGATTAATCATCACTGGGAGTTGTTTTTAGTTGATGAAGATGCATCTCCAGTGACTGTTGAAACGCCTGAGGGGCCAAGGCCGCTTGAAGTCAGGGGAGACTTTAGAGTGGAGAGGCCAACGGGGGTGCCGGAAGGCTCTCCAATTGACGTGGCACTGGCCTTAAATGTTGGACCAATTCCACTAAAGAGTTCATCTAGATTTACTTGGCGGCTTGTTGTCGATGGGATGACCGAGGAAGACTGGGCACTCTCGTTTTCCACTCGGCCACCTCAACCAGAAAACCTATAGCGATTCTCTTGTAATATTTGTAACGTAAGTGAATCTAATCTAGGAATGCATAAATGACTATCTACGAAAGACCCTTTGGTCGTTACTTTGAAGACTTTGAACCGGGCGACATATACCGCCATTGGCCCGGAAAGACAATCACCGAGTATGATGACCACCTTTTCTGTATGATCACCATGAACCATCATCCACTTCATACGAATGCGTGGTTTGCTGAACATGAATCGGTTCAAGGAAAAAATGTTGTGGTAGGGAATCTGGTTTATTCACTAGTACTTGGGATGAGTGTGCCTGATGTATCAGGAGCAGCAATAGCAAATCTTGAAGTTGAAACTTTGCAGCATAAACATCCAACTTTTCACGGAGATACTATTTATGCCGAAACTCGGGTTTTAGAAAAAGTTGAGTCAAAGTCAAGAAATGATAGGGGAATCGTTACGGTTGAGACAAAAGGCTTCAATCAAGAGGGCAAGGAAGTATGTTATTTCAGGCGAAAAGTAATGGTGTGGAAAAAAGATTCAGCACCAAAACGCGGGCGCCCTTACGAAGATGGTGCCTGGGGCTAGATTGACCAATTGTTCTGCCCTGTAAGACCAGGGCTTTTAAGCCTGTGAGGAGAAGTCAAAAGCTCCTAGTTGTGGCAAATAAATTTTGACTTTTATAATGTCATCCAGTCGGTGAACCATAAGAGTTCAATGCATAAAAATAGATTTTGATTTTATTCAATTTAGAAAGTTGAGACAAATGTGCACACAAGGTCATTGAAAATTTCTGGACTTTCGACTTGGAGGAAGTGACCGGACCTTGGAATAACTTCCATTTTGCTATTTTCTGGCAGATACTTCAGTGCACTTTTTGCAACTTCCATCCCAATACATCCGTCATTAAATCCGTGAATATAAAGAGTGGGAACACTGCTGATCTGTGTTGTTTTAGACTGTGGGACAATTAGATCTTCGGGCGGCGTGGTTGGGTTTAGAACTGCCTTGTAGTAGCTAAGTGCAGCATTTAAATGTCCAGGTTCTCTTAAGGCTGCCTTTGCATCTTCTGTATATTCCTCGGCACTAATTCCTGGCGACCAGTCTTGCCAGAGCCTTTCAATAAAATTCAAGTCATTTTGCGCTACGGCGAACTCTGCAAATGGGGATTGGAAGAAAAACATATACCAGCTTCGCCTGAGCTGATCGTAATTCAAGAAACCTTCTGCAATGGAGCCCGCTGGCGGCACTGAGGCAGCTACGGCGGCCTTAAAAATAGAACTATCAATTGCACATGCGCCATAAAGGGCCATGGCCCCATAGTCGTGTCCAATAATGATCGATCTGCTATCTCCTTCTAGATGCTCATGGATACTAATGGCATCCATTGCCAATGCACCCGTTAGGTATTGCCCATTAGGATCAATTGGTGAAGGATAATAACCTCTCATCCAGGGAATCACCACTCTGAATCCGAGATTCACTAGGCGACAGCCTAAAGGCACCCAGCTCTTGGGGGAGTCTGGAAAACCATGCAGAATAATTGCCAACGGATCGGACTTTTCCCCTGAGTAGAGAGCCTTGAGTTGAATTTTGTGAGCGTCTACAGTTATTTCTTCCATTTATTCTCCAAACTAGTTTCGTATAAAAAATGTACACTGTGAGTAGTTATTTGCGCACATTAGAGAAAAAGGCAGTATTTTGTTTAATTGTGGAGATTGTTGAGAGAATTACGCCATGTTGAAGGTGACCTTTTTCGGAGTTAGGGGTTCGTGCCCTGTCAGTGGGGCTGATTATCAGCGCTACGGCGGAAATACGTCTTGCGTCCTAATTGAAGCTGGAGCCGATACGCCACCGGTAATTTTAGATCTTGGTACGGGGCTCCGTCCGCTTGGCGAGTATTTAGATTCTAAGAATATCTCCAATGGGGGTTTGCCAGATGAGCCCATACACGCAATTTCATTTGTTACCCATCTGCACTGGGATCACATCCAGGGGCTACCTTTTATGCCTCAGGCCAACCGATTGGGGAGTGTCCTAGATATCTATGGTCCGTCCCAAGAAGATAGATCTCTACTGGATGCCTATCACAGATTCATGTCACCACCTTTTTTTCCAGTTGGAGTGTGGGACCTCTTGAGTTCTATAAGACTACATGGTTTGCGTCCTGGAGATTCGTTTCAAATTGGTGAATTAAAAGTAACAGCAAGAGAGGTTCCTCACCAAGGTGGACTCACTCTTGGTTACAGAGTTGATTCAGGTGGTCACTCCCTTGCTTACGTAAGTGATCATCAAGCTCCACTTGGTTGGGAAGACGGTGCTGTTAGCAAAGAAGTTCTCGCTCTTTGTCGTGGTGTTGACCTATTGATCCATGATGCGCAGTTTACTTCTGAGGAGTTTGAGCAAAAGGCAGATTGGGGTCATTCAACTATTGATTATGCCGTAACAGTTGCTGAAAGAGCTGAAGTAAAAGCACTTGCCCTATATCATCACGATCCAGCCCATAAGGATGGCGACTTGGATCTAATGGCACTTTCTGCAAAGTCCCTTGCCCATGACGATCCACCTAGAATCTTTTCAGCCACTGAAGGCATGCAAATTGATCTATCCGAAGGATTCCCGGGTAATTTTCAAGACTCTCTTTTCAAAGACATCAAAACTAGATCAAGTGTGAGGAAAGTACATCACATTGGATCATGACTCCAACAGCTGTGAATGGTTATTCTATGACTCGTGTGGATAAATTCTATGCGCGGTCCAAAGTAACTTTTCATTCACTACAAGCGTTGGAAATATTACAGCCTAACTGCCAGTTGAGTTATTTTTATTCTTTGATTGACGCGAAAATGGAGGCTTAATTGTTGCAGGAAAGCTTCAGAGAGGTGCTTGGTCATTTTATTAGTGGAATTACTGTCGTGACGAGTATTGATAAAGATGGGCCGTGCGGATTTACCTGTCAGTCATTTATGTCACTTTCACTGATCCCTCCTTTAGTGACATTTGCGCCAGCAAAATCTTCGACTACATGGCCGAGAATCAAAAATCAAAATAGGGGCGCGATTAATGTCTTGGCACAGTCCCAACAAGATATCGCCGCCACCTTCGCCGTTAGCGGAGGTGACAAATTTAAATCCATCAATTGGCACGCCAATGAGTTTGGCGTGCCAATATTAGAGGGGGTTTTGGCCTGGGTGGAGTTTGAAATACATGCAATTCATGAAGGTGGCGATCACGATTTAGTTGTGGCAAGGGTAATTGATCTCGAAAGAAGACCTGGAAAACCTCTCATGTATTTCAAGGGAGAGTACCAAAAACTGAGCTAATTAAGCCAGATACTTGTCAAATAATGCAGATAACCATGCAGAATGTCTCGATTCTAAGTTGCAGTAATCAGTTATAGCATTAGAATTGTCGCTAGAGTTTTAAGAAAACAGCGAAAAAGGTAGTAAATAAGTTGGCCAATTTAATTAAATCTGATGTTATTGAGGACGTTTTGATAGTTGAACCAGTTAGTCATAGTGACGAGAGGGGACGATTCGTTGAAACCTATAGAAGGTCTTGGTTTGGTCTCGGACGAGAAATGGTTCAAGGAAATAGATCAGAAAAGCAGGCTGGGGCAGTAGTTGGGCTTCATTACCATATGCATCAAGCAGACTACTGGTATCCGCTTCGAGGCAAGATGAGGGTAGTGCTCCATGACCTTAGGGTTGGTTCACCTACAGAGAAGGCAACTCAGATAATCGATTTGGACGGGATGGAGGATCGAGGAGTGTTTATTCCGCCGGGAGTCGCCCATGGATTTTCGACGTTGACTGACTTGCTTCTTACGTATATGGTGGATAGTTATTACAACGACAACGACGAATTAGGAGTTTTGTGGAGTGATCCAGAGATAGGTGCTGACTGGGGAGTAGCTGATCCTGTGCTTTCAAAGCGAGACAAGGCAAATCCCCTGCGTGCAGATATCGAAAAGGTAAGAACGCCTGTTTATCCGACTCGGACATGAATCGGTAGAACGTGCGAATTGATTTGGAGGTTTAGCTGATGGTAGCTATAGCAATCTTGCTACTAGTGGCAATAGTGGTAATTGTCGTTTGGCGAACCATTGTTTCCGAACCTTCAACGGGCAAAGAAATAGAGGCTCATAAGCGTCAGCTTGGAAGACTTGGTCATGTTGTGCAGGAGGCAAGCCGGACTTCTAGAAACGCTAGGTTTCAAGGACCAGAAAATTGGGATGAAGAACCCGATGGCCCCGACACAATGTTGGTTCCCTCGATTGAAGATGAAGATGAAGATGAAGACGAAGAGGACACTGACTTTGAAAATGATTTAGAACTTGATAATCGTGGGGGAGTTAGCGAACAATTAAGGGATCTTAAGTATGGGCTGCCTCCACTAGTTAGCGTGGCTTCGGGGTTAGCTGGCGTGGTTGTAATAGTGGCGATAATTGCAGTCATCTTGGTTGTAATGTCACCTTCAACTCCAAGTAAGTCTGGGTTGTCCACAACTACGTCGGCTGCTAGATCTACGCAAGGCAATTCAAGTCTTACTGTTCCATCAATTGCTCCTGCGACGATTTCACCTATCTCGCTAACTGCTTCGCCACTCTCATTTCCTGTTCCAACCGGCACTTATAAACTAACAATAATTACAAGTCAAGCTTGCTATGTGCAGGTGAGCGAACAATTGGCAAATGGCAAGACTTTCTCTCCAATTGGACAATCTTTGTCGCCAGGGATTGCAACTGTAGTGAAAGTAAGTGGAGTAGTTGACTTGACACTAGGAAAAGCAGGAACTCAGGTAAGTGTAAACGGTGTTGCTCTGGCATTCCCTACGAATAAAGACGTTGGCGATTTCGTGTTGCAGCCATCGGCTTCTGGTTAAGCGCAAATGATATTTGGTGAGTTTGGAATTGATCTTCTCTATATTAATCTCCTTATAGATTTTAGGAATCGAGTACATTTTGCCTAAAGGAATTACAAGATATTGCTATCGTGATATAACACGTTTGAGTTAGCGCCAAATCCAAACCCATCGCAGACAGCATATAGAGATTGCTTAACAACTTGTTTAGTGATCCGGCTTCAAAATTTCTAAGCCCACGGATCGCGGTTACTAAAATAATTTTGCCGACAAAATATGTTTTGATATAAATCGAGTTGATCCATATTGCCCGTGTTGCTAAAATTTGCAGTCTTATTTGAAAATCTCGCCAATTGCTCATTGGCGCCATTAATTAATATATGGAATGTTTTAAAGTCGGCATTAAAATGTATTGCATCATTTAAGACAGCATAGATTCTAGGTTCTGTGTCCATTCGGAGTCTAAATTGACCGATCCGAGGTAGCAGTTTTTTAACGAGGACAGATAATCAAGTTGTTCAATTGCTGATCTGTAACCAGAAGTCAAGTCGTCGACACTTTTGAGAGCTTCCACTCTAAAGTCAATTAAAGCAAGGGCAAAATTGAGCTCCTTTATTCCCATTCCCTTAAATACCTGGGTAGGCAAGTCGTCATTTAGGGTTTGATATATAAGTTCTCCGGCTTTTCCTTCAAAAATGGAAAATGCCAAAATGGACGGCCTCTTCCCTGATACTTTCAGATCTTTGTAGGAGGTCGAACCGAGTGTGATGTTTTGAGTTTCAAATACTTGCCGCTCTTTCACCTCATGAGCGGTGTTATTGCTAAGTCCGCCAAATCCCATCATCGAACGTCCTGGCATCATATTGAGCATTTCGAATGCCATAGCGGATCCACCACTTCCAAATGGTGCATCAAAACCAAAGCCACCTTGAAAACCCTGATTCATTCCTCCCATTGCCGAGGCCATCATGGCCCCTTGAAATCCAGAGGCCATTCCTTGACTTCCACCATGATCGTCAATCTTTTGGTGAGTATGGTCAAAATAAGCCCCTCCGCCATAGCCTGCCTTTTCAACGGATCTAACTTGTTTGAAACCAATCCACGATTCAAATTTACCCTGAAGAGACTCAATTTTGTCTTTGATGTCATCGCTCGTGGTCAAATCAATCAGTTGCGAAGCTAAATTCTCATTAATGTCGTTCAAGTCGGCAAGTTTTGTGGCTACTCCGTCTTGAAGTTTGGAAGAAAGAAGTCTAAGGGGAATTGCTTCGAGACCTGGAAATAGAGCTGAAAAAAATGCGCTCGTCCTAATTTTAGTTTTAGATATTTTGTCGGAAAGTTCGGACTTAAAAGGTGAGGTCATTTTGGCCAGCCTCTTTATCTCCAGAGTCTGGTTCCCATAAATTGAGAGATTAAAGGTATAACCTGTTGCATCTTCGTCGAAATTATCAATAAAAGAATATAGAGTTTGGAGAGGTGGACCTGATTGGCCAATGCAAACAAGTGCGTCATCGTAAAGGCAGATTTCAGCTTCAGTTTCATTTACAAGTCCTTTGTATTTGCTCGCTTTCCCAATGCCGACCAGCAAATGCGCACCTCGATAGGTAGTCTGCTTGGATTTTCTTAATTCATCTAATATGGGGCCCCTCTTTGGTCCCATCATGGATAGGATTACGGAAAAAGATCCACTAAAGCCAATTGAAATAGAGTATGGATCGGGTTCGGTTATGTCTACTTCGCTTCCCTTGGCAACAATTGGTTGGCCAGATTTAGGGACGATATTGACAGTTCCGGCTGCGAAGTTAGTCGTACATTCTCCCTCTTCTACTACCGTCCCAGAACCATCCAAGAGCTTGTAATTCAATTGATTACTCCCCAGGCGATCCACACTCCGGACAAAAATTGGCATCTCCCAGTTTTGTTCCGCAGTTGCCACAGAATCTAGTCATTGACTCAGGTGCTGCGGCCAGTGGATGTCCACAAACTTTGCAAAATTTTCCGCCTCCTGATTCTTTTTTACATTCAGGACACATTGCTGTAGCTTCATCGGTGTAGTTGACATTCTCAGTCCAGTCAACCTGCTGAATTTTGGTCTGGAGTTGACCGATTTGGGCTTCAGATTGCATGGCCGTGATTTCTTGATCTAGCTTGGGGGAGCACTGCACACAAAGACCCTTTTCTTCGTTCCAGCACACGCTTTGACAGACCCACTGACCACATCTGTGACACTGGTTGAAGAAATGCTGAACCTCTTCGGCAGCCTTTTGTAGAGCTTTATCCCAGCCTTTTCCTCTATTTCCTCCTTTTAGCCACTGTGCATCAAAACCAGCCTGTTCAACTCTGTCGCCAAGGGCTCCCCCGAAAAGGCTGCCTCCAATTGATGCCATTCTGCCTAGGCCACCAATGGATCTCTGGAATGGCGATTCATAACCATTGCCGCACCTCATGCAGAAAAACTCGAACTGATATCCATCTTGTGTCGAGTGATCCGTATAGTTATTAGTAAATGAAATTACCTGAGCCATTTGACCTCCTGATCTAAGAGCGAACCAATTGTTGGTTCACTGAATGGTGAAGTAACGTGGGATTAGGCGATGCAATCCCCGCAATTTTTGTTGGAATAGAAACTTTAGCATCGAGTGGTTCGTCTGAATTTAAATTAACGCTCGGGCCAAATATGGACAGTGAATGCGACAATGTCAATCCATTAAATCTGGACTCCGTAAACCGATTCGAAAACACTGTCCTCAAAGACGTCGAATTTATCTCATCAAATGCGAGAACCCAGAGATTCTCTCCAATTCTGAGACCTTGGGCAACTCCAAAAATACCTGTTTGATCTAGGTAACCATCAAGGCCAGTTGACACTTTATTTTGTGGTGTTGAACCGATTGTATGTGGCTCAACCCCACCCACGAATTTTCTACTTCCAATCATTGATTTGTTAGGAAAATAACCCACAAGAACAGACTATATCACTGATACATAAAACTTACTTAGATTTGCTTACATGCCTGCAACTACGGCTCTCAAGTTCCCTTAGGGCTCACCGTAGAACTATCCGCGCGATAAGTGGGGTAGCATGTTATAGTTGAATATG
>JABEUL010000202.1 GCA_013044465.1 Acidimicrobiales bacterium | reverse complement strand
ATCAGAGTTCCCACTTTACAATGCAACAATCCTTACCCCATAAAGCTAAACCCCTGGTCATTCCCGTGTGGTTACCCACATTCATACCGGAAGACCCATCTTTAATATTTAGGCAATAATAATGGGTGAGAATTTGAACCAATTGGGCCGTTCGAACCGTTCGTGACCAAATTTTACTTTAGGCTGGCCAAGCCTAATTAATTTCAAAATAGCCGCTGTCAGGCGGCTTTGACCCAAACGGAAATAATTATGACCCTCTATTGTGAGATATTGATGCATCATCTTTGCTCAAGTTAAAATCTCGTTCCAACAACCCAAGGCAAACATTATTTTCGGAAGAACCCAAACTTGCTAGGATAGCCTCGGCCAATGGTCAGTATCGGAGCGGCGGGCTAGCAACTCCTGACCATTCCAACGCAAGGAACTTTTCTAACTTGTGAGCTGCATATACTAAACTAACTTGAGTGTTGTCAAATAGAGTAGCAAGAGAGTCCAGCGAAATAGTTAACTTTATTTGGAATCATCCAGCTAACCGCTCAAAGAGATTTACCCAATTAGCAAGAGCAGTTAACTTCCAACTCAGAGCCAGAATGTTTAATCATAGAGTCCAGGCAGCGGTCGGCAAAAACGGAAAAGTTTGGGTAGAGCTACACAGAACCGGGGCAACAAAGGCACTCTATGCAAATCCTCCTGATTGGCCGGAAATGGTGGTTTGGGAAAATTACCTTAAAGAGGGCGACGCGTTCTACGATGTTGGGGCCAACATAGGTGTCTACACGGTTTTCGCAGCATGTTTGGGAGCTAATGTAACTGCTTTTGAACCAGCCAAGGACACCGTTGCCTTGTTGTATGAAAATATTGAGCTAAATCGTTTCACTAATGTAAAAGTTTTCGAAGCAGCGGCCAGCGACACCAAAGGTCAAGCGACCTTTACTTCAAATTTGGATTGCGTAAACCGCTTTGATCCAGATGGAATAGAAAAAGTGGAAACAGTATTGCTCGACGACATAATCGGCAGCCAGCAAGTTTCCGGCATGAAGATAGATGTTGAAGGTTATGAACAGTATGTATTACAGGGTGCAAAAGTTGCGCTTTCCGAACACCGCATCGGGTTAATTCAAATTGAGTGGAACGACATGTCAACGCTAGTGTTGGGGGAAGACAGAACCCCTACGGCAGACTTGCTTAAGAGCTGTGGATATGAATTATTGCGCCCCGACAACAATGGGGTACTGATTCCTACGCCCAACCCAGAGGGAACCAAAGATATTTTTGCAAGGCCAAAGGATTAGACAACCGCTTTCCACTCCTAGCTTTTCCAGCTTAGTTATTGTGCCAAAACCTCTATTAGCAGTTATTTCCATTTAATAGAGGCCTTCACGTAAATCTTCTCGGCTGATGGATAAGAAGATCCTTAGCATCTATGCCACAAAAAGAGATAAGGCAAAAGAAACGCCCAACAAATGCGGCTTGCCTGGCATCTTTGCGATAGTTAATATGGCTACGCCTTAGGTATTTAAAAAAGATGTTTGGTACAATCAAAGGTACATTCGCGCATTAATGGTAACTGTTTCCTCTCTCGAATTAGAAGTTCTCACTGCCAATATGTTGAAAGAGAAAGTGGCATTGGAAATGTTTAAAGTATTAACAGGAAAACGCAGTACGTGTTTAATGGTGTTAGCACTCTTAATCGGAATGTTTTATTCATTAGTAGTAGATTTGGCGCAACCTAATCGGGCATTCGCTTCCACAACCTCATGGTCACCGCCAAGCGCAGTTGATGGAGCAATGGTCTCGGTTTCTTGTCCAACAGCTTCATTTTGTATGGCGGTTGACTCAAATGGGAGAGTTCTTCATTTCAACGGCACTACTTGGACGCCTCCCGTATCAATTGATGGCATTAATTACGTGTCTTCGGTTTCTTGTCAAACCGTCTCATTTTGTATAGCGGTTGATCACAGCGGAAATGCTCTTAGGGCCCGGGAATAAATTACTTGCTCGTTGGACGATGTCGTTTTGAGCCTGTAGAGTAGTTCCACTCGCCATGCCATTGATGTGGTTGTAATTTCAGTTCAGCTAATTGCTTATCAGTAATCTTGGTCCCTGTCGGATACACAGAATCATCCCATTCCGCTCGAACTATTAGTCCTGAACTTGATGTAGTTACGCCTATTAGTTCGACAACTGTGCGGTAGTCGGTGAGCTCTCTGCCCCTTCAGTTGATGGTAATAAAGCTTAATAGTCGATGCTCTATTTTGTTCCACTTTGAAGTTCCTGGTTAAAGAGTGTCCGATACTTTCCCTAAATTCCCTGGTCAGACCAAGGCTTGCCAGCGTTGTGTGGTCTATATGTGGTCTGGAGATACCATTACTTTTAATTGCTCTTCATCACAAGGATCGGTGTGCTGATGGTTATTACACTTAATGTGTGAACATAAAATTGGGCCCTAAACACTATGGGTAAATATTGAAATATTACATTGGGCGACTCCAAAACTAGTAACCAAATAACCTAAGTTTGCATTCATAATCGGTGGATTGAGCTATAACACCTGATCCAGGAGTACGCGGTTTTTACCTATTTCAAAGTATGATTTTCACTCCTAAAAAATAACTTTAATCTAGACGTTTCCCGAAGAGTCAATCCGATTTATGAGAATTTGAACTCTAGCAATTGCTTCCTCGATTGTGTATTCAATTCGCTCAGTCACCATTAACCTTAACCATATATTCTCCCAATCTGGCCAAGCAACCACATCTGGAGGCCACATTTGCTTTCTTCGTAGTTCGAAAATTTCTATACACGCATCGCGCAGATCTATCAAATTTGAATCATTTATAGCAAGTTCTTCGATAAGCAGTATGTCTACAAGATCACGTGCACGTTGATTCGAACGCTCTGACCCCAAGTCTTCCGTGCAAGCATGTAGCTTCTGAGCCACTTGGTACCGAATGGGAAGGAATGGGATATTACTTGCTTCACCAAGTAGAACAGGGGTTAAAGATACTGCCGCCGGAAGTACTTCCACCTTATCAAGCGAGTTTCCTTCTTCATAAGATAACTCCAGAGGAATAGTTACAAATTCCTTGGCCTTTTAAAGTAGCTTTATCTGAAACCGAACCGGTGCGATTGTCAATCCTGTTCCTGGAATTAGCTCAGCCTCGGTTGTTCTCCCAACAAAACCATTCCACCCACCTTTGACT
>JABEUL010000201.1 GCA_013044465.1 Acidimicrobiales bacterium | reverse complement strand
TCCCAATACATCAAGAAATGTTCCTAAGTCACCGGCATCTGCTCGTATAGACGCAGCAATCATGTCAAAGCCTAGTGAGTCATCGCCCGGATTAGTAATGTCAGTTCCCATTTACTTAGTTTTACTCATTTTTGCCATCAATGCCAGCCAAATATTCCGATCAAATTAGATCAATCTATTCTCGGTGCAACAAGAATGTTCCAGAGGATCTACTAACAGGTCTTTCAGATTCATCTACAACTACCGCCTGGGTAAATGCAACTTGCCTGGCCAGCCTGACAGTCTCGCCCCTAAAGCGGTAGCTCTTGCCAGCTGAAGCCGGTCGGAGTAGTTCAGTTTTCATCTCCAAAGTGGCTTTTGTTCTGTCTTTGCCTTCCAATGCGGTGTTGGCAGCAAAATTCATGGCAGCGTCCAATAACACCGAATGCACCCCGGCTTGCACTGTTCCATGGGGATTACAGGCAATCTCCTTAGGCAGCCAAGTACCTTCCACCCAGCCATTTCCATGCTCATCAACACCATATAGTGAGAAATCTCCCCCAATTAGGCCTATTATTTCCATGCCTCCATTGCCGAGCCAGCGATCCATGCTTTTCACGTCAGTAACGATAGCTCAAATGACACATTTTGTACATCCAGAGATTCCAACACACTGCAAGGCGAGACCTTGGAACAGAACTTATCTGGACTTGGCAAGCAGATCTAAGTATAAATTGGCTCTTTAACGAGGATATTTTCAATAACCGTGACGGTATAACCAGGGAATAACCCTATTTAATGAACTTCTAGTTGACTTTGAAGTCAGTTTGTGTCAGAATCATAACTGACCGATTGGTCATTTATGAAATTATCTCGGGTATATCTACAGTTAGTAGGGATGCTCGCCTTTAGGACTTTGAAGGAGCGCAAATAAAATGACAAGTGCAGTAATTGTCGATGCAGTGAGAACTGCTGGAGGCAAAAGAAATGGACAACTAAAGAACTGGCACCCAGCAGATCTTCTCGCTGAAGTTCTGTCGTCTTTAGTGAAGCGAAACGATCTTGATCCAGCTTTGGTAGAAGATGTTATTACAGGTTGCGTTATGCAAGTTGGTGAGCAGTCACTTAATATCGGACGGAATGCAGCGCTTGCAGCAGGGTTTCCAGAAGATGTATGTGGCACCACGATTGACCGTCAATGTGGATCGAGCCAACAAGCTGCACACTTCGGAGCCCAAGGCGTAATTGCCGGAGCCTATGATGTCGTAATCGCAGCTGGTGTTGAGTCAATGTCTCGCGTTCCTATGGGTGCTGCGATTTCACAGGGAGTTGGATTTCCATTTGGATCAAGAATGTCTCTTAGGTACGCGGCAGTAGGGGGATTGGTCCCTCAAGGTATCTCGGCTGAAATGATTGCAGACAAGTGGGGGCTATCTAGAGAAGACCTGGATGGATTTGGTGCACTAAGCCAACAAAGAGCGCTAATTGCCACAGAAGAAGGCCGATTTGAAAAAGAAATTGTTCCTGTTGCCGTAAAAGATGACTCGGGCAATGACACCGATCAAATGGTAACAAGAGATGAAGGAATTCGTCCTGGAACAACTGCTGAGACTCTAGGTGCCTTGAAGCCGGCGTTTAAACCAGACGGCAAAGTTACGGCAGGAAACTCCTCGCAAATTACTGACGGTGCAGCCGCAGTACTAATTATGAGTGAAGAAAAAGCAAATGCGCTAGGTCTTACTCCAAGAGCCAGATTCCACACTTTCGCAATTGCCGGAGTCGACCCTGTAACAATGTTGACCGGACCAATACCTGCAACCACAAGAGTCTTGGAGCGAGCCAAATTGACTCTTGATGACATTGATTTAGTTGAAATTAATGAGGCTTTTGCTTCTGTTGTTTTAGCTTGGGAGAAAGAGCATCATCCTGACATGTCTAAAGTCAATGTAAATGGTGGCGCAGTAGCTCTTGGACATCCTCTTGGCTGCTCGGGTGCCAAGTTGATGGCAACTCTTCTCTGTGAACTTGAGCGAACTGGCGGTCGCTACGGTCTCCAGACAATGTGTGAAGGTGGAGGCATGGCAAATGCCACCATCATCGAGAGGCTTGGCTAATAATTAAGTGTCGGCTGGTACTTTCTTCCAGCCTTCACCTTCTATGTAGCGTTTAACTATTTTGGCAGGTGCCCCAGCTACCACGCAGTAGCTGGGCACTTCGCCTGAGACCACTGCACTTGCTGCGACTACAACATTGTCTCCGATAAAAGTTCCAGGGAGAATTACACAGTTTGTTCCAAGCCAACAACCATTTCCAATGTGCACCCCTGAGTCTTTTGGTGCCTGCTTCCAAATTGGTTTTTCCACATCTTCATATCCATGGTTTTGATCAGTTATATAGACATAAGGTCCTGTGATGACATCATTGCCGATTTCAATTCCAAAGTGGCCCACAATGTGACTACCTCTTCCAATCATGCACCGATCTCCAATGGCTACGACTCTGTCCGATAAAAGTTCTTGTCCGGGCATCATTCCTGCTGATATTGAAACCCAAGGACCGATCATAGTGTCTTCACCAATACAAATCGCGTGTTCGCCATAGATGGTGCCTGGAGGAAAAGAGACGAAGCTACCCTTTCCAAATTGGTGAAAACGCCTTCCTCGTGGGTGCTCTCTCGTTAACATCCCAATCTCACAAACTCGCTGCCACAGATCTTGCACTACTGGTGCCAACAACTTTCTAATCTTGGCCTTTCTAGCGAGCGATGGCTTTATGTGCCTAGCTGGAGGATCTGGATCCTTTTCCCAAAAACTCACTCAACACCTCTGTCTTGAGCCGCTTGTGTCGCTGGTGCTTCCTTCGGAGGTTTGGCAGCAAAAAACCTTCCAAGCAAAGGAAGTTCTGCAAATGATTCGGCTCTGGCAATAGCTATAGCTGCAGGCAGTGCTACTTCGATATTTTCAAATGCGACGTAGCGGGGAAGCCAACTTGGTTCATATTTTGAGTTAAAGCGCCAAAGCGATTCGATCTGCATATTTGAAGATAAGTGTTTCAATATCCATCGCTTTCCCTTTTCCAGATTTCCAGGCCCAGACTCTCCCGCCAACACTGCTCTCCAGGTTGAAAAGTTCAAATCAAGTGAAGAGAAACCTTGTTCTTTGAGATGAAATATCGTGGCGCAAAGGACAAAATCAATCAGACCATTTGGGTGTGTGGGATCTGGGTCTCTTCTCATCGAGTCGAGCGAAAAGCCGTTTATTCCAATTGCAGGGACAAAGTGGCAGAACGCAACAGGCTTTTGGTTCGGATCTCGTGCCACAGCAATTAACAAGCCTTCGTCTCGCAAGTCAAAGATTCTGCCCAAAGTCATCGAAAATCCACGTTCGGCTTCACCCTTTCTGGTCTTAGGCATAAGTTCGACAAGCGAAGCTTTTAGTATTGGATCAAGCTTTGCTGGGTCATGAAATTCAATCGCATATCCATATTTTGCAATTCGGTTATATGCTTGGCGCAGTCCTTTGAAATTCCCTCCGGCAAGTGAAAAATTCTTGCAGTCAACCACGGCTTCGTCTCCCATATAAACGGTTGTTAGCCCAGTTCGACTATAGAGTGGAAGAGATTGCTCACTTGCTGCCAGTACACACACTGTCCAACCTTGTTCGTCCGCAAAGTGCAAAAATGTACGCCAAGCTACTTCTCTTTCGCCTTCTGGCCCGATTGGATCAGGCGAAACTAAGCAAACACCACCATATATTGCATAGGCAACCAGAGTGTCATCGTAAAAGAAATTTCGCTTGTCATCTCTAAGTGCAAAGTAATCAAGTGTCCCTGAGCCAAATCTCTTTACTATGTCAAAGGCTTTGCCCTTGTCCTCTCCTGTGTGAATTAGTCTTCTGTCGACTATTGGGCGAAATGCAAGTGCCAGTGCCACTAAAGCAAGTCCAATACCTATAGTCCCAAGCACAGTAGATGCGAAATCGTTTATTGCATCGGGCAACACTGGTCCATTAAGGCCGATGAGCCGAGTGGCAGTCGCGTGAAGTGCATCGGTCCACGATATTGGTGTGACCAATTTATGGTGCCTATTTTGAATCATCACGCTAGTCTTGATTCCAACAGTGCCAGCCAAAATAGTGATCAGGCCTCCAAATATAAGGGTTACTAGTCCGTTTCTCAGCGAAGGAAGGTCAATTTTGGCCGAAAATGACTTTCTGGTAATGAGAAGAAAAACTAAAACTCCACCAGAAATAAGTGCCGGTGCCAGTGCAAAGCCTTTAAATACGTGAGCAACGGTTGAAAGGGTGAGTAATATAACAGCGACCACCCAAGCTTGTCTTTGGCCCCTCCTGACTCCTCTTGCGACAAAAAGCAAGGCTAAGCCACTTAATGCGACAAGGGCACTTGCTGTCAACGAGACATCCAATGGCATAAATTGGCGAATCTTATGCAGATGGTGCCTTAGAGGAGGTGTAAGTGCTGAAACCAGGTCAAGTAGCGCCGTAACAGCAATCGTGTAGGCTGCAATTCGGCGAACTCGCTTGATATGGACTAAGTGTTGAATGCGCGAGGAAGGATCCTTGTACTCACTTTCTGTCACATTTTCAGGTATTACCACTAATCAGCCCTGCCATTTTCGCTACACAATAGTCTCACAGAGATTTGCCACGTCTATTTGTTCTAAGGTGAAATAATTAAACCACACTCAACTTAGTTTCATGGAGGACCCAATGAATGACATAGACCCATCTTCGGCTCTCAACGAAGAGCCAGGCTCTATTAGTAAATCAGGCGGACCCGCCATCGAAGACTACTTTAGCGAAAATCGATCATTTCCACCATCTGACCAGTTCAAAGCCCATGCAATCTATGGAGATGCGGCAATTTATGAACATGCCGAGTCGGATCCGGAGTCTTTTTGGGAAACTCAAGCTAGGGAGTTGAAATGGGACAGGCCCTGGGATGAGGTCTTGGATTGGAACCTCCCCTTTGCAAAGTGGTTTGTTGGAGGAAAGCTAAACGTGTCGGTCAATTGCCTAGATCGCCACGTAGAAGCCGGTTACGGCCAAAGAGTTGCCTACTACTTCGAAGGTGAACCGGGCGACAAAAGAACTATTACCTATTCTGCACTTTTAGATGAAGTTGTTATCTTTGCAGGTGCATTACGTAAATTGGGCGTCAAAACTGGAGACAGGGTGGCAATTTATATGCCAATGATTCCTGAGATAGTTGTAGCAATGCTTGCATGTGCGAGGATCGGGGCTGCCCATTCGGTAGTTTTCGGAGGGTTTTCATCCGATGCACTGAGAGACCGTATTGATGATGCTAAGGCACATATTCTTATTACTGCAGACGGAAGTTGGAGACGAGGAGCGGTGGTGCCACTTAAGGTAAACGCGGATGTGGCAGTTAGCCAGTGCCCAAGTATCGAACACGTTGTGGTGGTGAAGCGAATCGGTACTGATTCTCCCGAAGGCAGCGTCAATTTTGTGGAGGGAAGAGACATTTGGTGGCATGATTTAGTCGAGCAGATGAAAAATGACCCTGAAGCAGATGGGTCGCCAGAATCCTTGGACTCTGAGCAGCTTCTATTTCTCCTTTACACCTCTGGAACAACCGCCAAACCAAAAGGAATCATGCACACTACTGGTGGGTATCTAACTCAAGTGGCATTTACCCATAAGGCAGTCTTTGATCTCCATCGAGAGACCGATATCTTTTGGTGCTCAGCTGACATCGGCTGGGTTACTGGACATAGCTACATTGTCTATGGTCCGCTTGCAAATGGGGCTACAAGTGTCATGTATGAAGGTACACCAGATTTTCCAAACCGAGAACGATGGTGGTCAATTGTTGAGGAATATAAAGTAACAATTTTGTATACAGCACCAACGGCAATAAGAACTTTCATGAAATGGGGTGTCGAATACCCGGCAAAACACGATCTGTCATCACTTAGACTTTTAGGAAGTGTTGGCGAACCAATCAATCCCGAAGCGTGGATGTGGTATCGAGAACATATCGGTGGCGGCTCTTGCCCTGTGGTGGATACTTGGTGGCAGACAGAAACTGGCGGTATTATGATTTCGCCACTCCCAGGTATAACTGAAACTAAACCGGGATCAGCAACTTTTCCACTTCCTGGCATCGGAGCTGAAGTAGTAGATGACGAAGGAAAGAAAGTAGAAAAGGGAGGGGGATATTTGACCCTCACTCGTCCATGGCCTTCTATGCTGCGCGGAATCTACGGTGATCCTGAGAGGTATCAGGAAACCTATTGGAGTCGATTTCCAGGAAGATACTTTGCAGGCGATGGAGCCAAAGTTGACGACGACGGATATCTATGGCTGTTGGGTCGAGTAGATGATGTAATGAATGTTTCAGGCCATAGGGTTTCAACTACCGAAGTTGAATCCGCCCTTGTGGACCATCAAAGTGTTGCCGAGGCAGCTGTAGTTGGAGCAAACGATGCTATGACTGGTCAAGCCATTATGGCTTTTGTAACTCTAAAAGGAGGACATGAAGCAACACCTGAAAAAGGAGAAGAATTAAGAAGTCATGTCGCTTCTAAAATTGGCGCCATAGCAAGACCTAAAACCATTGTGTTCACAGACGATCTACCCAAAACCAGAAGTGGCAAGATAATGAGACGGCTCTTAAGAGATGTTGCCGAAGGGCGACATCTTGGTGATACCACCACTTTGGCAGATCCTAATGTGGTTGAAGAAATTAAGAAAAGAGCACAAAGCTCCCCAACCGAAGAGTAGCTTTTAAACTCCCGGAACGAAATTAATATTAACTTGAATTAGCCATCTGAATGCCAAAAGTTCAACTGAAGTTTGCTTGAAAGCCGCATTTTTGAATACAGAAGCTCATTTTTGCCTGCCACGATCTCATCATGGCAGAAATTCCATCACCAATTACCAAACATCTTTCATCCACTTGGCCTAAGACCGTTGCAACAAGTGCCGGATATCTTATTGGAGTAGTGATCGCCATTGAAACCGGCATTCCACCTGAGATCGGAGGCTTGGCAGGGAACGCAACAACACTTTTGATTGAATGGTTAATAGAAATGCTTAGCCAATCTCTTGGATCAGTCATGGTTTCGCCAAAAGGAGCATCCCTATCCTGAAATAGTAAGTGAGAAGCAAGTAATGACATGGGTATCTTTTTGCCACTTTCCTTTTTCGATTAGATCCTGTTACGTTTGGGTAGTTCCTGCCACTATTGTGTCAAGCTTCCAATCGGGGTGGTCACCTTGAATACGCTGGAGCCAGTAGGGGCTTTCAAAAAGGGCCAAATAGGTTCCGTCGTTTCGTCTCATTACTTTGTTCCCGCCGACACCGGCTAGTAAATTAGCCGTATCAATATCAGTGACTCTTGCCAGCTTGTGCGGAGTCCTTGTCATCTCAATTTCGGCGCCGAACTCGGCTTGCATTCGATGCGCCAATACTTCGAACTGCATCTCACCTACGGCCGCTGCAATTGGGTCTCCCTCCGCTTTGAGATCATAGAGAAGTTGAATCGTACCTTCTCGCTCTAATTGCACAATTACCTTTTTGAACTGCTTGTATCTGCCTGTATCTTTTGCTCTGACTTTTGCAAATAGTTCTGGAGCAAATGAAGCTATTGGAGGGTACTTAACTTCATCTTTTTCAAATAATGTATCTCCAATTTGAAGATCACTGGCATTAACTAGTCCTATGACATCCCCCGGATATGCCTCATCTATTGTGTCTCGTTCAGATCCGAAAACAGAAGCCGCATACTTAGTTCTAAAAGGCTTCAGGCTTGGCTGATGAACTAAATTCATTCCACGTTCAAATTTCCCTGAGCATACCCTTACAAAGGCTATGTGATCTCGGTGAGATGGATCCATATTTGCTTGGACTTTAAATACAAACCCGGAAAATGGAGAAGCGAGGGGTCTTGGAACCTCCTGATAATCTGGCCTCGCACTCGGACTTGGAGAGAGTTCGATTACAGCTTCAAGTAACATGCGGACACCAAAATTAGTCAAAGCTGAGCCAACAAATACAGGCGTCTGGATTCCCGAAAGGAAAAGATCAGAGTCGTAATTGGCTCCAGTTCCATTGAGAAGGTCACACTCTTCCATTGCTTGTTCGAAGTATTTGCCCTCCTCAATACTTGCCCTTTGAGGGTCTAAAATCTCTTCTTTAGCTTCTGTGGCTCCCCTGGCGGTTCGTGAATACCTTATGAAGTTTCCATCTCTTCTATCTACTACACCTTTAAAATCTCCTGGGATGCCTACTGGCCAAGTGAGCGGAGCTGGGATGAGACCGATTTCTTTTTCAATTTCATCTAGAAGTTCAATTGGTTCCTTTCCGGGCCTGTCAAACTTATTCAAAAACGTTATTATCGGCATGTTACGAGATCGGCATACCTGAAAAAGCTTTAGGGTCTGCGCCTCGATACCTTTGGCTGTATCTAGAACCATTACCGCAGAATCAGCCGCCGATAGGACCCTGTAGGTATCTTCACTAAAGTCACGGTGACCTGGTGTATCTAACAGGTTGATTACATGGTCTTTATATGTGAATTGAAGAGCAGTTGAGGTGATCGAAATACCTCGCTCTTGCTCCATTGCCATCCAATCGGAGGTGGCACGCCTTCTGCTTCCTCTTGCCTTAACGGCACCAGCTTCACTAACGGCTCCCGCGTAAAGCAATAGCTTTTCCGTCAGAGTAGTTTTTCCGGCATCAGGATGAGAGATAATGGCAAAAGTTCTACGCCGTTTAGATTGCATTAGTACTTCTCGATTAGTAACTTCATTCATAGTTTTTAAGGCAGCTAGAGGTTGAACAGTCTTGATCCATCAGTGGCCAAATTGGCAGATTCACTGGATCGTAAGAGCTCAGATGGGCTAAATAAGGATACCACTGAAAAGAAACTTCACAGCCCAACACTTTATCGGCAATACAAACCTGTGATGTGCTGGTCCCGCAAAAGTTGTTTGCTGGTCTCAAATAATTTGGACAGTCTTGCAGAACTCGTAATTTTCTTTCTTAAAGTCTTATCTTTCATTGGATGTATCCCTGATCTGCCAGTTTTGCCAAATGATGGGATCTTTGGTCCTGTTTTCATTTTAAGTTGAGAAATATCTAGTCACGCTATAAACTGATTGAGTAATCAGTTAGGCTTAAATAGCTGTACCTAGGAGGTAATTGGAGTGGAAAGCGAAGAAAATAGTGCCAGTGGTGAGAGGGGTCAAAATAGCATCTCAAAGTGGCAAAATAATAAATCCCTATACCAAGTACTGGGTGCCATAGCCTACGGTGAGCTAAAAGCCTACGAAGGTGCCAAGGAGTTGGCAGATCTAACTGTCGATCGAGACGCCTCCGCTACTTATAAGAAATTTGCAGCCCAAGAACTGCGTCACCATAAGGGATTTGTCAAACGGCTTGCCGCCCTTGGAGCTGATCCAGAACGTGCAATGAAACCTTTTGTTGATTCTTTGAATCAATACCATGCCAAAGAAGGTGGAAATGAGATTCAAAATGCAGTGTGGTCCTTCCTTGGAGAGGGAATCGCATCTGATCTACTTAGGTGGCTAAAAGAAGTGGTAGACACCGACACGGCCGATTTCATTGACACAGTTTTGAAAGATGAATCACAGCACGAAAAGTACGCGGAAGAAAAGCTGCGTCAGTTGATAGATAGGTCTCTTATTTCAAAGCTTAGAGCAGCAATTGCTGCCAGAGAGATGTTATTTAGAATGACTTCGGCAGGTGGGGTCAAATCCGCCTCTTTCTTAGCTTTCTTGAGGCTTGGCCAAGCCCACAAGTTGGTTGCTTATCTCTCGACGGGATATTTGAAACGACTTAATAATTTGGGACTTACCATTTATGGAAACACCGCCAAGAAAATCTCAAGTTTAAAGGCAGCGTAAATGGATAGTTCAAGTAAGTCTTACAGTTGCGAGATTCGCTGGACCACCAAAGGTGTTCCCCATATCAAGGCTACGAACATGGGTGACCTTGGTTTTGGACAAGGTTATGCTTGCTCGAAGCACCATATAGGTACTCTTTTGGACCAAATTGTAAAGGTTAGAGGAGAGAGATCCCTTTACTTTGGCCCTGGGGAAAACGATGCCAATATTATCGGTGATGCTGGGTATAAATACTTAGGCTTGAGAAAACTTGCAGAGGAGGGACTCAATACAATTCCTCAAAAGGGCCAAGAATTTGTCAAAGGCTTTGCAGCTGGTGTCAATTACTTTCTGAAAAATGCCAAACCAGAGGATTTCCCAAAGTGGGTGAGAAACGCGGAGTGGCTAAAACCTATTTCGGAGTACGATTTAGTGGCATTTTATTCCGACATTTCTCTGGCAGCAAGCTCGAGAAACTTGATTCCATTTATGGCTACTGCAACACCGCCTGGTCCCGATGGACCGGCTCCAACTCCTCCTCTGTCTGCGCTTCCTGGAGGTGCACTTGCGAGCAACGGATGGGCAATTGGAGGCGAGTTAAGTAGTAATGGCCGAGGCATGGTTGTTGGAAATCCTCATTTTCCATGGTACGGGGAGAACAGGTTCTGGGAATGTCACCTGAGTATTCCTGGAGAAATTGATGTTTATGGAGTCACATTGGTTGGCGCACCGGGCATTTTAATTGGTTTTAACGCCAATGTTGCTTGGACCCATACCTTCTCTGTTGGAAAACGCTTCACAATTTACAAACTTCGATTGAATGAAGAAGATCCCACTAGCTACTACTTTGGCGATCATTTGGTTCAAATGGATTGTCACGACATAACTGTGAAGGTCAAAAGAGATGGGGTGGTTGAAGAGGTAACAAAGGAGGTTTGGTCAAGTCAGTATGGACCAATTCTAAATCTTCCGCTTCTAGGTTGGACAAACGAGTTTGCCCTAAGTTCAAGGGATGCAAATATTGGGAACTTGGCCTTTATAGCGCAGTTTTTGGAGATGGATTCAGCCAATTCAATGGAGGAGTTCAAAAGGGCTCACGAGAATGAAAATGGAATGCCATGGGCTAACACAATTGCAGCAGACAAAGACGGCAAAACATGGTATATCGATTCATCCCGAACTCCAAATTTGTCCGAGAGCGGCAAGAAGTGGCTTTTCGACAAGATAGAGAATGATCCTTTTACCAAATTGCTTCTGGACAACAGGATTGCAATGCTAGATGGATCCGATCCCGACTGTGACTGGGCAGATGACCCTAAGTCGCCAGCTCCGGGACTAATGCCATTTTTTTCACTACCCCAACTATCTCGAGATGACTTTGTCACTAATTCCAATGACTCTCCATGGCTGACTAACCCTAAGGAGTTAATTGAAGACTTCTCTCCCATGCAGGGATTCATAGAGCCCCCTACCCCAAGGACGAGAGCATGCTTGGCAACTCTCTTTAGTGGTGGAACTGGCGAGGGAGGGAGGATAAATAAGGACGATTTAGTTCAAAAGGCACTTTCAAATAAAAGTGAGACAGGAGCCCTAATTAGAGATCAGTTGGTTCGACGACTCGAAGAGTTCAGTGAAGCCGGAGAGTCTGAATTTTTGGACATAAGTAAAATTTTGAAAAACTGGGACTTGCATTTTAACCTCGACTCAAAGGGTGCCATTTTATTCAGGGAGATCTTGGCGGGTTTTGATCTTGCGAGCCTCAAAGATGCCGGGGTCTTGTATCAAGATGCATTTGATGTGAACTCTCCCTATAACACTCCCCGTCAATTAGTAAGCTTTGAGAACTCTGGCCATATCAAAAGTGCAGTTGTCAATGCAGTTAAAGCATTGGAAAGTGCGGGGTTGTCACTTGAGGCATCACCGGGAGTTGCACAGTTTGCTCTTATCAGCGGAGAGAAAATTCCTGTCCATGGAGCATATGAAACTGATGGAGCCGCCAATATTTTGTCTCCGGTAAATGAACTGCCGAACTCCTCACGTGAAGAACGTGAAGATCTATTGGGTGCAGGTGACTATATCTCAGGAAGGACCGAGAAAACTGGACTTAAAACCGGTGGGTATTCAGTTTCATGTGGAACATCATTTCTCTATGTGCTTTCCTTCGAAGATAGTGGTCCTAATGCCCAAGGCGTACTTGTTTATGGCCAGAGTGAAGACCTCGAATCTCCCCATCATAAAGACCAGATCCAAGATTATGTAGCCAAGAACTTGAGGCCTCTTCTTTATAGTGAGAAGGACATACTTTCATGTAGCGATCTCTGGATTGAGGAAGTTGTCAGCGACTAGAGAGGTATTGGTCGGTTTCTTTTGAAACTGGTGCTTCCAATATTGAAGTAACAATATCAATTAGGTCACTTGTAAATAACTTGTTGTCGCGCCTCTTTGGAGAAGCTGCCCTCCTTGATAGTTCTAAGTGGGCGATGCGAATAGCCACAAAGCGCCTATGTAATTTTGATACGGCCACATCAGGAAGAAGCTTTCCTACCATTGATCTCCATCGATCGGTAGAGTCATTTTTTCTCGAGCTACTCAAGTCCCTGAACAAAAGATCCGGGCGATTCAGAATTTCAGCCATAATTTGGAGGTACTCCCGGCCACCAGAGTCGTCTTCCAACTTGGAAGAAAGAGGCCGAACTAATGCTGCAGCTAAAGTTCTAATTGACGTGGTCTGGCTAGACTCAATTTCGTCTAAAAGTGCATGTCTTTGATACTCAACTGGCAAGTAGTGCTTAGCTAATACTGCCTTTAATAAACCGGCTCGGTCTTCAAAGTGATACTGGAGCGAGGTTGAGTTTTTCTGGCCGGCCAGGGAGTTGATCTCCCTCAAAGAAGCAGCGTCAATGCCCTTTTTGGCAAAAAGCTTCTCAGCTGAGGAAATTATTGCGTTTCTAGTGTCGTCTGATGGCATCTTCAATTAGCATTCTAATGCATATGCATTATATAATAAATAGTATGCCTCAAATTGATGCCGTTCTGTTCGACTTAGCAGGAACTTTGTTTAGCCTTAAAGATATAAGGGATCCCTTTGGCGTGGTTCTTTACGAACTTGCAGTAGATGCTGGTCTTAAGCCAGATCCGAAGAATTTGGCCACCGCCTACCGCCAAGGCCTCGGTGAAGCTTTTCTTGAAATTGTCTCCCGACCTTTTTACCTGCACAGAGATCTATTCGGTCAAGCTCTTGTCGGATTTTTAAAATACTTCGGAGCCCCTCCAAATCAAGAAATTATCGACAAGGCCTTAGAGGGGCAGAGGCAGGTGACAGTTGGAGAGACTACTCTCCGACCTGGGTGCAAAGAAACGCTCTTGAAGCTCAAAGATATGGGGATCAAAGTTGGAGTGGTTTCAAATATTGACGACGACTACTTCGATGAAATACTGAGTCGTTTTGAAATTGACAGTTTGATTGACGTATCACTGAGTTCAGAGACAGCTAAGTCATGTAAGCCCGATAGACAGATATTTGATATAGCGTGTTCCATGGCTAGTGTTATTCCCCAAAACGCAATTTTCGTAGGGGACACTCCATCGGCCGATGTATATGGAGCCAAAAATGCTGGCATGAAAGCAGTTCTAATAGTGGAAGAGGGCTCTAGGAGGCCAAGACCTACTAACGATGATCAAATTCCAGACTGGGAGATCTCTACTATTCCTGATGTTCTCGATCTTTTAGGGGGAAGGTGATCATGTCGATATACCCCGAGGAGAACCAAGGAACCATAGAAAAAAGTATTTTGGATTTTTCTATCTTGAGAGCTTGGATGGACGAGCAGGGCTTAAAGGCTGGGCCAATTGAAAACCCTGAATTACTGGCCGGTGGAACGCAGAATATATTGATTAAGTTCCAAAGCGCCGGAAAAACATATGTCTTAAGAAGGCCACCCAAACATCTTCGCTCTGCTTCAAATGAAGTACTGCGCAGAGAGTCTCGAGTGCTTCATGCCCTAAGAGATACTAATGTGCCGCATCCAAGGTTTATTGCGGGCTGTGGAGATGAATCTGTGATGGGAGTTGTTTTCTACCTCATGGAAAATATTGATGGTTTTAACCCTGCAGGTGGGCTGCTCCCTTATCATTTGGCAAGTTCAGACGTTCGTAGGGAAATGGGATTTGAAGCGGTAGATGCCATTAGCGCACTTGGAAATGTGGATCATATAAAAGTCGGCCTTAATGACTTTGGCAAACCCGAAGGTTTCCTAGAGCGCCAAGTTAATCGTTGGATGAACGAGCTCGAAGGCTACAGTGAGCTGGACGGTTATTTAGGTCCTGATATTGAAGGCCTTGATGAAGTTGCTGGGTGGCTCGGTGCGAATGTTCCCAAGAATTGGAAACCTGGAATAATGCATGGTGATTTTCATCTTGGCAATGTCTTATATGACAGAGCGAGTTCTAAGTTGGTAGCAATTGTGGACTGGGAGATGTCGACAATTGGAGATCCACTGGTGGACTTAGGTTGGCTAATTGCAACTTTTCCAGGTAAAGATGCACTTCCTGTTGGTCCTTCTATGGCACTGGCAAATATTGATGGGTTCCCAACCACTGATGAGCTCACCGAACGCTATGCACGGAATTCAGACAGGGATTTATCCTCTATTGACTGGTACACAGTATTGGCGTGTTTCAAATTGGGAATCATTTTAGAAGGCACGCATGCGAGGGCCTGTGCTGGCAAGGCCGAGAAAAGCGTCGGTGATTTACTTCACGATATAACAGTTGCACTGTTTAAAAAAGCACTAAAGGTGTCAGGAACTGGCTGAATTGGCCAGTTCGTATTTGAAAAGGAGAATTAGATGGCAATTGATTTCACGCTAACCCCAGAAGTCGAAGAAGTTCGACTAAGAGTAAGGGCATTTGTTCAAGACAAAATTATGCCTGCGGTTAAGGACTTTGACGACGAGGAGAAGCTTCTCTCAAGGCAGGAATATATTTTAACTATCTTGGATCTGAGAGAGCAAGCCAAAGCAGAGGGACTTTGGTTGCCCCATATGCCTAAGGAATGGGGAGGAATGGGCCTCGGTCATGTTGAGATGGCAATGGTCCAAGCAGAGGCAGCTAGAACTCGTCTGGGCCCATGGATACTTAACTGTCAAGCTCCCGATGAGGGAAACATGCACACGCTTTTGCACTGGGCAAATGATGAACAAAAGGAAAACTACCTAAGGCCACTGTGCGAAGGAACTACGATGTCTTGCTTTGCAATGACTGAACCCGAAGTGGCAGGGAGCGATCCGACTCTAATTAGAACTACGGCAGTCAAAGACGGTGATGAGTGGGTAATAAATGGCCACAAGTGGTTTATTTCAAATGCCAGACGGGCAAGTTTTGCAATTCTGCTTGCAAAAACCGAGTTGGATATGCCAGAAGGCGCCAGAGGAGCCAATACTGCATTTATTGTTGAGACCTCTAAGAAGGGGTGGAATGAAGTTAGAGAAGTTGAGACAATGCACGGCTCTACCGGTCACTCTGAAATACTCATTGAAGACCTGAGACTACCGGATTCAGCAATTTTAGGAGGAAGGGGAAATGGTCACAAACTAGGCCAATACCGCTTAGGGCCCGCAAGGCTTGCCCACTGCATGCGTTGGATTGCTCAGGCTGAGACCGCACTGGACATGATGGTCGACAGGGCAATCAACCGTTACTCGCATGGCTCCCTCTTAGCAGAAAAACAAGGGATCCAGTGGTTAATTGCAGATTCTGCAATGGACCTCTACCAGTGCAAACTAATGGTGCTCCATGCCGCATACAAAATAGACAGGGGGGATGATTTTCGCACTGAGGTATCAATGGCAAAGCATTTTGTGGCAAATGCGCTCAACAGGATCGTGGATCGCTCCATACAAGTGCACGGAGCCCTTGGATACTCAACTGATACCCCGCTAGCTTCGATGTTCCAGCACGCTCGCTGGGCTCGTTTTGCTGACGGCGCAGATGAAATTCACCAGATGCGAATAGCAGAGCGAACAATTTCAGCCTATCGAGATAGTGGCTCAACAAATGCGGCAACTGGTTCTTTGCCAATATAGTTGGATAGATCTTAGATAGGAGGCATGAAATGACATCTTATGAAGGCAAGGTGGCGCTGATAACTGGCGGTTCAAAAGGCATTGGTGGGGCAGTTGCGAAAAAACTGACCACTTTGGGTGCCAAGGTGGCGCTAGTAGATATTGAGCAAGACCAAGGAAAGGCTCTAGCTGAAGAACTGGGCGGAATTTATATCAACTGTGACGTTCGTGACTTTGGTGAGATGGAAAGGGCATTTAATCAAACAATTGACGCGTATGGTCAGATTGATATAGCCCATTTGAATGCAGGTGTTGCCACAGGTTTCAGCCTAGGTGAGGAATTTGATACAGAGCATTTTAAAAGGGTCATGGAAATCAACTTTGACGGTGTGGTCTATGGAATGCACCTAGCCCTGAGGGCAATGAAGGCAAAGCAAGGTGGTGACATCATTGCGACGGCATCAATGGCTGGCATAGTTCCTGTTCCCATGGATCCCATTTATAGTGCTAATAAACACGCTGTTGTCGGATTGGTGCGATCAGTTGGCAACCTTTTTGGTCCAAGTGACAATATACGTGTAAATGCACTTTGCCCTTCATTTGCCGATACTGACATAATCAAGGATGTAAAGTCATTTTTACAAGAAGCTCACTTTCCCATCCTGAGCGTAGATGAAGTAGTTGAAACCTTTATGCAGATTCTTTATAGCAATGAATCAGGCAAATGTTGGTTTGTAGTTCCAGGGAGAGAAAGCCAGCCCTT
>JABEUL010000200.1 GCA_013044465.1 Acidimicrobiales bacterium | reverse complement strand
AGCGACAGTTTGTCCAATCAAACTTGAGGTTGGTGGTTTCCATTGCATAAAAATATAAAGCCTCCGGACTTCCACTTTTGGACCTTATCCAAGAAGGAAACTTGGGCCTCATGCATGCCGTGGAGAAATTTGACTGGCGAAAGGGTTTCAAATTCTCAACTTATGCGACTTGGTGGATTCGCCAAGCCATAACACGAGGAATTGCCAATACCGGTCGCACCATCAGGCTGCCCGTGCACGCCGGCGACACCTTAGCCCGAGTCCAAAAAGCCCAGGCCAGACTAGAACTTAAGTTTGGAAGGTCCCCAACTTTAATTGAGCTTGGTCAAGAAGTTGAACTTCCAGAAGACAAATTAATTGAAGCTTTAAGGTTCCGCTCAGAACCACTCTCGCTTTCAGAACCACTCAGGGAAGACGGAGATGCCGAACTTGGAGATGTGGTTGAAGACAGAGCAGCCGAATCTCCTTTTGAATCTGCCGCCACATCACTTTTGCCCTCAGAGATTATGAGACTTTTGGCTCCTTTGGATGAAAGAGAGCGCGAAATTCTCCGACTTCGCTTTGGCCTGGACCGAGGTGAGTCAAGAACTTTGGAAGAAGTGGGCGCCGAATTTAATCTCACCCGAGAGAGGATTCGCCAGATTGAAGCACGGGCTATGTCTAAGCTTCGTCACCCCTCTTCTGATACCGGTGCAAGAGATCTCTTAACCGTCTAGCTTTACCAGGCTTAATAGCTGCGATGCCTGAAAGATATCATTTTGAGTTTTCCTGGGATGGGGCATTTGGCCACTGCGTCACACTTGTTGAAAACAACTGTGAAAAGGGGCTAATAATCGATATTGGTGCTGGCTATGGTGCAATTGCCGAACCTTTGGCGGAGAGAGGTTTTGAGTACTTAGCTACTGACATCGACCAGAGTTCCCTTGATGAGATAAAGTCTCGTGGATTTGAGACATACCTACTTGACCTCGAAAATTACAGCGACTTAAGTGATGAAATCGTGAAGATTGCCTCTGGGAGGAAAGTTTCTGCGATTACTGGACTTGATGTAATTGAGCACTTGAGAAATCCCACGTTGACACTTAGTTCCATAAAGGATGCTCTTTTGCTAATTAAATGCCCTATTTTGGTATTAAGCATTCCAAATGTAGCTCACGTTGACCTGGGATTAAAATTAATCGGAGGACGTTGGGACATCACTCAAACCGGACTTCTAGATTCAACTCATGTCTCGCTCTTTACGAAAAAAAGGGTTGAATCGACACTAAGTGCATTAGGGTTCGAACTTATTGAGAAAAACGATGTAATCATTGCCGATTCAGAACAAAGCGAGGCGGGGAGCAATCCTCTATTTACAAGGTCAACCTCAATCTCTCAGTCACTTCGACTAATCCGAAATATCTCTGACCGCTTTGGCGATACATACCAGTTTGTGAGGGCTTTTCGACTTGGAAGCGATATTTCTAAAACCGAGAACCGTTCGGCAGATGATGCAGATGTGGCTTTTGTGCTCCATGGAGACTTCGACCATTTAGCCGTCCAAGATCTCTCAGGTGACTTAGATGCATATGGAGGGGATTTTAAATGTGAAATAGCTTTTTTGGCAACTCAAGATCTTGAGGACTTCGTGGAAAATTACGAGGGCAAAGAGATGCTCATTCCTTTGAGAAAAAGTGAAAGTGATCCGGCATGGGCTGGCTTTATATCCACTCTCTTGAGAGAATCCACAGGCAAAAGATTGGTCTTTTTAACTAAGAGCGAGAGAATCAAAGATGACTTTTTCGATAACTTCAGAGACTTTAGTACCTACAATCCAGACAAAGTTTTATTTGGGTTAAAAGAAAGCCTCAGCACTGCAACTGGTGATTTGTTGACTTCCTACTTTGGCCCAGAGATAGATATGGCCAAAGTTGACCTCATGATGCTTCTGACCCTTGAAAATTGGGATATTTTTTGGTTTGCCATTCCAAGAGACCTGCTGGAATCACTTGCAATTTATGAAGTAGCTGAGGACATAGACCAGCTCGTCATGCTTTCAATTTCTTTTTTGGGGCTGGTATTTGCACCGGGTGCCAACTTGATTGAAAGTGAGAATGAACGCTCCCAAAGTAATCTTTCTCCTCCAGGTGGGCTAAATCTCCCAGATACTCCCCTTTTGATGCCAAATGGATGGCAAGAGTCAATTGTCAGGCTTCGAGGTCAGATAGAAGAGTCGAGAGAACTTAGGATCGATCCCACGTTGACTATGTCCAACTCGGAGTACTTCCAACAAATAATCGAAGGGCTTAATGGTGAAATTGAAGTAGCAAAAAGCCGACAGGAAGCTACCAATATCCATGTGGCAAATTTAGAGAACCAAATAAAAGCCATTGAAGCTTCAACTTCATGGAAATTAACAGCTCCCCTTCGAAAAGCAGCCGACCGATTCAATAAGTCCTAATTACTACTATTACCTCATGGGTTTACTTTCAGATTACCTAGAGCGAAAAACTTCTAAGCTTTCTCTTCCAGATGCCAAGAACGCATTAACCGGACGAGACCAAGCAATCATTACACAGTGTATGCATGAAGTGAAAAAAGTTAGTATTTTCCCGCCATTTGATGAGAAATACAAGACTCTGGTTCTGGCCATGGGCTGTTTCTGGGGGGCAGAGAGGCTTATGTGGCAGATTCCAGGCGTCATAGTCACCGCTGTAGGCTACGGAGGAGGAACCACCAAAAACCCAACTTATGAAGAAGTTTGCTCGGGGGCAACCGGACACAGTGAGGCGGTTTTGGTAGTTTACGATCCAGAAAAAGTCACCCTAGATAGTCTCGTCAAGACATTTTTCGAGGGTCATGATCCAACTCAGGGATACAGACAGGGAAACGATATCGGGACTCAGTATCGCTCCTTGATTATGTATGACTCAAAAGAGGAGCTTGACATAATCAACTCGATCCGAGATAGTTACGAACAATCACTTCAAAAGGCTGGTTTTCCTTCCATTACTACTGAGATATTACCCAGAAGCGACTTCTTCTATGCCGAAGAGTACCATCAGCAGTATCTGGTGAAAAACCCTATGGGCTACTGCGGGATAGGTGGCACCGGAGTTGCTTGCCAAGTGGGCCTAGTCCCATTTATGAAAGAGACTAGTTAAATTTTACTGAGGACCTTTTGTCCCCAATCCGACATCTGTAATCGACTCTCTTTTGCGCAAAGGATGATCTTCAGGAACTTCCACGATATAGAGTCTCACTCCGTCGGGATCGCTCACCCACATCTCTTTTAAGCCCCAAGGCTCTAATCTTGGTCCTCTAGTGATCAGTACTCCTCGTCGTCGCAAAAGCGCTGAAGCGGCTTCTACGTCTCTAACCTGAATCCAAATGGATAATGCAGGCGAAGCTCCAGATCCAACCCCAGAGACCTCCAAAAACCCGCCGCCGAGATGAAACACCACTCCTTTTTGATCTCCCTGTCCAAACTCTCTAAAAACAGCTAGTCCTAAATCATTGCGATAGAAATTAATTGATCTCTCAAGGTTATTAGGGCGCAGCAGAATACGGCTAGAAAGTACTTCCATGGCATTTCCTTCTTCCTCGATAAATGTGGTGGATTCCTTAATTGAATCAAAAATACCCGCTAAATCGCCAATTGAAGAGAATGCGTCCGTAGCTTTTACAAGGCCTTCAACGTAGCCGACCAATTTGCAGAGACCTTCTCTCAGAGCGTCATCCACTCCAAGTTCACCTTTGAAAATCTTGACAGCAGTTGCATAACTGTAGGCTAAACCGGGTGATTGCCCCTTTGACTGGCCCATTTCATATCTAATCCCCAACCCGTCTGACACCAACCGATAAGTTAGGTCCCCAAATGGGGTTGAAGAGACGTGAAACTCAATCTCGGAAGCTTTCAAATCCGAGGCATATGAGCTTGATTTAAATCTCTCATTACATAGATTGAAGAATTCGCTTGAGAGAAATTGTGGCACCTACAAATGGTACCTGTTTTTAAGCATTGGCCTGAGTTTTGGAACTCCGTTTGAAGATCTTTTTTCCAAGCCAAGCAATCGGGTCGTATCTATCGTCGACAACTCGCTCTTTAAGAGGAATTATTGCATTATCGGTTATGTGAATATGCTCAGGGCAAACCTCAGTGCAGCACTTGGTAATATTGCACATTCCAAGTCCAGCCTTCTCTTGCAGCAGTTTTCTTCTGTCATTGGTGTCTAAGGGGTGCATCTCTAGGTCTGCATATCGGATAAAGAGCCGCGGCCCAGCGTAATTTTCTTTATTTTCCTCGTGGTCTCTTATGACGTGGCATACATCTTGGCATAAGAAACACTCGATGCATTTTCTAAACTCTTGACCTCTTTCAATGTCTTTTTGCATCATGCGATAAGTTCCATCTTTTTCCCTGGGTTTTGGCTTCAAGGCTGGAACTTCCTTGAGCTTTTCAAAGTTGAACGAGACATCTGTTACCAAATCTCTAATTATCGGGAATGTCTTCATTGGAGTAATGGTGATTGGTTCGCCCTCTGGCAGCGAGTTCATTCTCGTCATGCACATCAGTCTCGGTCTCCCATTGATCTCGGCAGAACACGACCCGCACTTGCCAGCTTTGCAGTTCCATCTAACAGCCAAGTCGGGAGCTTGCCCAGCTTGCACACGGTGAACCACGTCTAGGACTACCTCGCCTTCTTGAGCGGGCACCACATACTCTTTAAACTCTCCGCCGTTTTCATCCCCTCGCCAAATGCGAACAGTTATGTCACTCATTTGTCTCCTCCTTTAGGAGTCGGGTTACTAGGCGCGGGTGCATCTTCAAATAAAACTGCTAGTTCAGCGGGCATCACCGGAAGTGGTGCCGGTGTGACTGTCATTGCACCGTTTTTAGATGAAACCACGTGATTAATTTTTCCAAACTCAGGATCGGCCTTGGGGAAGTCATCTCTTGTGTGACCGCCTCTACTTTCCTTCCTCAGAATTGCAGAATTGGCACAGGCCTTTGAAACAGTGATCATTGACTTGAGATCTACCGCTGTATGCCATGACGAGTTAAACCGTCTTCCTCCGGTTGCACCCACCTTGTCAACCCTGTCTTGCAACACTTCAAGTTTTTCAAGTGCTTCTTTTAGCTCACTGTGAGTTCGAATTATTCCAACTAAATCTTGCATTGTTTCTTGCAAGTCATGTTGCACTGAAAATGGGTTCTCAGCATCTGAACGGGTAAGTGGGAGTAGTGCTTCATTAATTGCGTCATTGATCAAAGCTTCTGAGATTTTTGGAGTACTGCTCATGCCTAAGGCTCTCTCGGATGCACCTATCCCAGCACGTCGTCCAAAAACTATTAGGTCGCTTAATGAGTTTCCACCCAATCGGTTAGATCCATGCATCCCGCCAGCTACTTCACCGGCTGCAAAAAGTCCATCAACTGTGGCTTTAGTTGAATCTGGATCAACTCTGACTCCACCCATAGCGTAGTGGCACGTAGGTCCGACTTCCATCGGAGTCGTGGTTATATCAACGTCAGCGAGTTCTTTGAACTGGTGGTACATCGAAGGAAGGCGACGCCTAATGTACTCAGGAGATCTCCTAGAGGCAATATCTAAATAAACCCCACCGTGAGCTGTGCCTCGACCAGCTTTAACCTCTGAGTTAATGGATCTTGCGACTTCGTCTCTTGGAAGAAGTTCTGGTGGACGTCGGAAGTTCTTGTCGTCATACCACTTGTCGGCTTCTTCGACACTGTCTGCTGTGTCTGGGGCGAACATTGGAGGGATGTAGTTAAACATAAACCTCTCGCCATCTGAGTTCTTGAGAATTCCTCCGTCTCCCCTGACTCCTTCTGTGACCAAAAGTCCTCTAACAGAAAGCGGCCAGACCATCCCAGTTGGGTGAAACTGAACAAATTCCATGTCAATGAGATCTGCTCCAGCCCAAAGCGCCAAAGCATGTCCATCCCCGCTTGACTCCCAGGAATTTGAGGTGTACTTCCAAGACTTTCCAATTCCACCTGAGGCTAAGACAAAAGATTTTCCTCTAAAGAGCAC
Organism: Acidimicrobiales bacterium; assembly: GCA_013044465.1. Taxonomy (GTDB): domain Bacteria; phylum Actinomycetota; class Acidimicrobiia; order Acidimicrobiales; family JABEUL01; genus JABEUL01. The sequence goes on along the minus strand of JABEUL010000200.1, from coordinate 379 downwards.
AAACTCACCTGAGTTACGCCAAAATCCAAGAGCACCTGCAACTGCACCACTGTCATCATGTAGGAGCTTGACAATCTTTAGCTCCATAAAAACATCAATCCCCATGGCAACTGCTCGTTGCTGAAGAGTTCTGATGAGCTCGAGACCTGTGCGGTCTCCCACGTGGGCAAGTCTGGCGTAGCGGTGGCCCCCAAAATCTCTCTGGAGAATCAAGCCGTCTTTAGTGCGATCAAATAGAGCTCCCCACTCTTCAAGTTCATAGACTCGATCTGGTGCTTCTTTGGCGTGCAGCTCAGCCATCCGCCAGTTATTGAGCATCTTCCCACCCCGCATGGTGTCTCGAAAGTGTACCTTCCAGTTATCTTCTGGCCACACATTT
>JABEUL010000199.1 GCA_013044465.1 Acidimicrobiales bacterium | reverse complement strand
TCGAACAGCGTCGCTCCCTATTTGGGTTTGACAAAAACATAGCATCTCGAAAGGGAGAGCCACTTGGTGCTCAGGTAATGGAAAATGGACTTGGAGCGCTCAGAGGGGCTATTGGAACACCCAATCAGTTGCGCGACCTTATTACCCGCTACGAACACGCCGGAATTGATCAAATCATTTTTGTTTCACAGTGTGGGAGAAACAAGCACGACCATATCTGTGAATCTTTAAAGCTCTTCGCCAATGAAGTGATGGGAGAGTTCCATGAGCGAGCACCCGAAATCGAGGCTAAAAAGGAAGAAGAACTTAAGCCATATATTGAACAAGCGTTGAAAAGAAGAGAGCCTGCTAGACAATCACCTGCCGACTACGTCATAGGTGCAGCAGCTCAAATTTGAGAAAGGAGACTATTTTGCAAAATAAAAATGCGCAGCAAGAAAATATGTTAGGGAGCCCTACAACTGGAGTTGTTGTCACCGGCGGCGGGTCAGGGATTGGAAAGGCCACATGTATTGCTCTCGCTTCTGTAGGAAGACCGGTTTCAGTTTGGGACATCAACGGAGGCAGCGCCAAGGAAGTTGCCGATATTTGCAACCGTGACTTTGGGGTCAAGTCTCACTACTTAGAAGTTGACGTATCTGATTCATTAGCGATTGAACAAGGGGTAGATCCAACTGTAAATGCACTTGGAAATATCGGAGGATTAGTACATGCTGCAGGCGTCCCAGGTCCTGGTCCTATAGATATGGTCGATGACAAACTTTGGGACTCAGTGTTAGATGTTAATTTGCGGGCCGGAGCAATACTAACCCGAGTATTTCTTCCGGCTCTCAAGGCTTCTGGGCCAGGGTCTTCCATAGTGATGGTTTCATCAATTGAAGGCCATGTAGGAAGTGGATTTTTGACAGCCTACTGTGCTTCAAAAGCAGGATTACTGGGATTAACGAGGGCACTAAGCCAAAGGTTGGGTTTGGATCAAATAAGAATAAACTCAGTTTGTCCAGGTGTCGTGGAAACTCCAATGATGGCACCACTTCTAGCAATCGATGAAATAAGGGAGAAGCTTTCAAAGCAAGCACCGCTTGGACGAGTGGCAACTCCCGAAGATATCGCAAAGAGCATTCGTTTTTTGCTGTCTGATGAGGCCTCTTTTATAACAGGTACTTCACTTATAGTCGATGGCGGATTCATCGCTATTGGCGCAATCTAAAGTATTGGCAACTATCACAGCATTTGACACCGGTAATCTGTAAAACTTGAACCATAGCTAAGAAAAACGAAGCAGTACTGCCTGTAGCCAAATTAGATCCACACGTCCGGTCATCGCGTACTCAAAGACGAGATCAGGGACGTGAATTGCGAAGTCGTGTCCCAAGATCTTCGCACGCCACCTGGGACCATGCTCAGAGAACCATGGATCCATTTAAGGTTTATGAAGAGACTAACCGCTATCGTTTGCCTGATCTAATTCCAATCAGAGAAGAACGGATGGCTAAAAACCCATTTTCCTATTTCCGTGGCGGTGCTGCGATAATGGCAAATGACTTGGCTACGACTCCAATTACTGGACTGAAAGTACAGGCCTGTGGTGATGCCCACATTGGCAATTTCGGGGGGTTTGCAACCCCTGAAAGGCGCTTTATTTTCGATTTAAATGACTTTGATGAAACTCTTCCCGGACCATGGGAATGGGACATCAAGAGACTAGCGACAAGCGTTGTATTAGCTGCAAGACTCGGTAGCCAAGATAAATCCATTACTGAGGCAGCAGTAAAGTCCTGTGTCAATGGTTACCGGACCCACCTTCAAGAACTCTCGCATATCGGGTTTCTGGAAGTCTTTTTAGAGCGTTTTGAAATGGAGCAAGTACTAAGCGAGCTATCACCCGAGGTTCGTATAAGCACTGAAAAAGTGATTGATAAGCAGGCTAAGAGAGATCACTCCCATGCATTAAGAAGATTAACTACGGTGGTAAATGGGAGGTGGCGGATACTTGATGATCCGCCATTAGTGGAACATACCAGGGAGACTCGATCTATCTCACTCATAACCGCTCTTTATCACTCGTATAGGTCAAGCCTCGCTCCAAATATTGCACGGCTGCTTGACCATTACCGACTAGTAGACATTGCGAGGCGGGTGGTAGGCGTGGGAAGTGTAGGCACCAGATGCTGGGTAGCGGTACTAGCAGGAAGTGAGGGAGAACCCCTGTTTTTACAGGTCAAAGAAGCTATGGAAAGTGCGTTAGAGCCTTATATCGGACCAAGTCAATTCAAACCGGGTGAAAGAGTAGTCACTGGTCAACGCCTATTGCAGAGCGCTAGCGATCTCTTCCTGGGATGGGGCGAAGCAGGTGGTCGCTCCTTTTATATTAGGCAGCTTTGGGATAGAAAGGTCAGTCCAGATCTTGAGGCATTTGATGGCAAAGCACTCGCAGAATACGCCCGAATCTGTGGAAAAGTATTGGCTAGAGCGCACGCCAGAACTGGAGATGCAGCATTTATAAGCGGTTATCTTGGAAACTCAGAAACCTTCGATACATCAATAAGCAGTTTTGCCCATGACTACAGTAACCAAGTCGAAAATGACTTTCAACAGTTCTTGAAATCTACTGGCAGAAAGTAACAGTCTAGTTTTAGAGTGTTGGGATGCCAATCAGAGGCAATACCATTTGCAATGTTAAATGATCAAATCAAAGAATCTATTTTTGGCGGAAATCGATCATCACCACAAACCACTGCAAAAAAGTAGGCAAAAATAATGCAATTCCTGTGATCAAAAATAGTGCGCGAACTTTCAAAAATCTAGAAATCTTGTCTGACGTGACTCTTCCCAAATTTAAAGCGCTACCAACGATCAGGGCACAAGCTACTAATGTCATGGTAACACCGATTGCAATATCCACACCGGTTCCAAACGTCGTTTTTCCAAACCAGCTATCAGGGCGAGAATAACTGACCAATAAGTTAACTTGGAACATGGCCCATGCGACAGCAAAAATGACAAGTTCAAATGTAGCTAGCAAACACCACACAGATACTTGCATCAAATTGTCTAGAAATCCTTTTGAGCCCTTGTTGAGAGTTTCAGAGAATTCAGAGTCATTAAAACCATCAATTTCCACATACAACCTCCAGAACCATTATGGCACAGTCCGTTTGAATTGAGGCGAAATTTCAAACGGAACTTTAGTGCCAAAAAATTAGGATAACTTTTTCTTCAAAGCTTCAAGAGCTGAACCATAAATTGTTGCGAGGAAATCTGCGGCATCGTCTGGATCTGCACTAAAGGCCCACTTCACAACCGTACCCGAATCCCCATCGGCTACGGAAACTGTAGCTTCGTGAGAGTTCATGGGAATTCCACTAACAATTGTATAAGTGATTTCCATGTCTGCATCATTGATGGAGATAAGTCTCTCAACCACTTCACTCCCCATAATTGAGAGATACCGTAAATCACCTTCCACGCGGCAACTTTCCACGCCTGGCGTCCACTTGTCAAGTCCGCCGAAGTCTCCGACCAATGCCCACGCATCCTCTTTGCTTGCAGGGACTATAACTTCAACTGAATTTGATTTCATTTCTGACCTTTCTGAATAAGGGGATTCACCTATTGTTACCTGGAGTGACATCACTTATCAACTCAGGAATACTACTTTTGTAATAATGACATTTCCCCAAAATAGGCCAACGAGCCATAAGGTGCGCACACGACGTGAAAGAATTCAGGATCGCGGAGCCGAGATAAACAACAAGATAACTGCACTTAATGGGGCACTTTTATTCGTCCTCTTAGGATTAGTTGGGTTGACTTTACCTCTGGTCCACAAAGCACTTTGGGTACACATTTTTTTAGGAATGTTAATAGTACCTCCTATTTTGTTAAAACTAGTCACCACAGGATATCGGTTTTTTAGCTACTACATGGATAGACCTGCCTACAAAAGACGAGGGCCCCCGAATATGATTTTGCGCCTATTGGCACCATTTGTAGTTGCCCTTACGGTTATCGTAATCGCATCAGGTATTGCTTTAGTTTTAGTGCCCCCAAGGGAACGACTTTCATTCCTCTTTATCCACAGGGCCAGTTTCGTTCTCTGGTTTGGGTCGATGACTATTCATGTATTAGGCCATATTGTCGAGACCCTCAAGGTAAGCATGGAAGAGTGGCTTGGGAAAAGTCCGATTAGAGGATTTTGGTTTCGAGCTTCTTTGGTTATTTCCTCGGCCATTATCGGGCTCTTGGTTGCGCTTTGGTTTTTGCCATATGGCAACGGATGGTTTCTTTAGCTCTAAGCATACCTAATTAAACGAGAATTAAACTCATGTTTCCCTTCAAATGGGCACAATAAATCCCAAAGTATCCAATAATTGACCTCCACTTAGAAATTGGAACCTAATTGCAACGGA
>JABEUL010000198.1 GCA_013044465.1 Acidimicrobiales bacterium | reverse complement strand
TAGCTTGTTTTGAAAGTGTTCCTATTGCCACAATCCATCTTCCCATAACCAACAGAAAATCGCGAGTATTTACGGTGAATAAATCAGCAGTCTCCTAGCCCCACCAAAACACCTGGGCAGAGTATGTGTATTTAATTAGTCATTTTTGCAAATGTCCCTTATTTACCCCTTTTTACCTCTGCGTGGGGCACGTTTGGCGCACGCCGGGTCACGTTGGGGTCACGAAATTGATCCTTTTTACCCACCATTTTTAAGCGTTTTCTCAGACCTATTCTGGAGAAGTTCTACAGCTTCTCTATCGGCGGATGAATGCGATTTTATTTAGATCTAACCAATCAAACTTGAAGAACAACTTGTAGATCAAATGGAGCGAAAGTAGCATATGCAATGTGTACGGTTTTAAGGGGCAGATATACACCACAGTTTGAAGATCTGTTTAGACATAATTAATCACCCATCTAATTCAACGTCATCAATCAGCTCGATATAGCCCACCTCCATACCGCGGAACATTTTGGTGAGAAGGTGGTTTTCCCCAAATCTAGATGAGATCTCCCCAACAGCTTCACGTATTCGCATTTTCCCAACCTCTTTTTCGCCACGCATCGCGCTCAATAGCTCAACATTCATCATAAATATCATCTCTTGTAATTTTGATTGCCGATTACGAATGCTGGCCAAGTTCATGTCGGCGAAGGACGATTCGGTTACAAGAGCATAAGCCTGGTCGTAAGCCTCTGCCCCAATTAATATCCAGCACGCGGCATTTAAGTAACGCAAAGTAGCTTCTGAAGTTCTTCCGAAACTTTTAGCCCCTTCGCTTGCCATGCTGACGGCAAAAGCTATGGCTTTCTCGGTCTGCCCTATCGCTAGATAGGCATTCCCGAGTGTAGTTAGAGCTCTAAACGTAGGTTGGGCTTTGGCTCCTAACCTCATCAATCTGAACTCGTAAACTGCTTTAGAAAGCTCAAGCATTGAGTCATAATTTTCCTGAACTGATTCCAACGCTATCTGTTTGAGAGCCCAATGAGCCTGGCACTCCAAGTCAATTGTGGGATTTGACTTATTAAAGTTTTGCCAAAGCGCTGCGATTTCGTCATTGCTGGCAAATGCTGTTTTCAGATAATCATTTTCTGGTACTAAATGATTTGAAAGAAGGTTAAGTGTTATAACCAGCTCTGACCCACTCCCTTCCACTTCAGCCAAAGCATTCTTAATTGATTCCAATATTGGTAAGGACGCCATAAAATCAGAGGTAGAAAACAGCGTCAGCACCTGGACCATTTCCGCACTAGCAATGAAAAATGTGCAATCGCTACTTTCTTTTGCAGATCTAATCGCGGCTTTAATTACATTACTCGCTATATCGAACTCGTCGAGGCCAACGCTGGCTAACGCGAATACCGTCGCAAGTCTAAGATCGAAAATCGAACCCCCACCAAAAGCAACGATTGATTTATCTATAGTAATTCTGATAAAGGGCCTCGCTTTACCATGTTCTCCTGCCAATACGTATATCGCACCTAAAAGGATCTCGGCCCTGATCACCGAGCCGATACTATTGCATTGCTCCTTGTATAGATCTAAGGAACTCTCCAAAAGCTCAATTGCTTTAAAATGCCATCCCCGCATCGCAAGACCCGTGGCTGTCACTGCATCGGCTGAGAGACGAATTTCACCAGAGCAAAGACGAAGTTCATCGGCAATTCCAGCAATTATTTGTTCAGCCTCATCAAATTCACATAGCGCAAGACAAGACTTTGCATAATCAATGGCAATCGTGCATTTATCAAACTCTTCAGCATAAGCCCCACCATTCTTGGCGAGGTCAAGGCACTTCGCTAACATTAATTTGGCTGATTTAAACCTACCGTGCAGAAAATAAATCTTAGCCAAATGTGGATCTGGCTTAATCCCATTTGGATCATGAGGAGATATGTCGCAGTCTTCAAGAGAGCGTAGTAATTCGATATCTCCAAGAAAAGGCGTTAGTGCAAAAAGCGTCTCGATGTCAACATCTCCATTTTCAATTGTCTATGATGCAATATTATACCGCTGAAAATATTGGGTTTTGGTTTGCTTCAGGCATCTTAAACCGTTCCCAATATTTGGAACCTCTGAAAAACAATGTTAGAAGACATGGAAGCTCATTTGAATTGATAGGGATAAGGGACGTGTGCAGTTGAACTTTCCCCGTTTTTAATAATAAAGCGTTTACTTACTGTGACTGGGGTCTTTTAGCACACCTGACGGATTTGAAACATCAATACCAGCTTGGAAAGCTAAAGGTTACGATTCCATTTGACTTTTAATGAACCCCTGTGGCTACTCAAATAGGCGTTGTGATTTCCAAAAATCACCCCGAATTGAAATACTTGTCCTACGCAAGTGATTGGTACCCGCCCCTTAAGGCTGTCCTTGGATGTCTTGATCTCTGACACCATTCCGATGGGCTACTGGCCGAAAACTCGGATTGGGTAGCCAGATACGTCAGATTACGCAGCCATAGTTACTCTGAAAACCTTTAAACCTAGAATGGTCCATTTCCAGGAACACATCAAGCGCATCTTTAACTGCGGCCGTGGCGGCCTGGGGACTTGAATAAACCATCACAGCCTGCAAATCGCAATTGTGAGATACTGCATTAGCGCTTACTCGCAGAAGAGTGTCATTGGTCGGCAAGCATCTTTTCATAAGTAGCCCTGAACTCTGGCAACATGGTTTCAGGTAAGTCTTTGGTCGATTCGCATTCCTTTATAAGCTGTTCCATCTGTGATGTTGCGCCGAGTGTCTTTTTTGAATTGTATTCAGAAACTATTCGATGGTAGCGTAATGAGAAGTTGGTCCAATGATGGATGCCGAAATGTGCCTGATTCTCTATAATAAGGAAGTCCAACTCAGCAAGCAATGCATCGATTGCCTCCCCCTCCCATTCAATAGATTTTGAGCTAATTGAGCGGCTAATAAGAAAACTCTGGTTCGCGATTTCGATGACTCCATCTATGCGATCACTGCGTAACCGAGAGATCAAT
>JABEUL010000197.1 GCA_013044465.1 Acidimicrobiales bacterium | reverse complement strand
TCAGCAACGTATTTTGTTTTCTTGTAATTTCCAAATAGATGATCGATGTCAACGTGAGACTCCTCGTTTGAAGGGACTTCTCTTCTCCCGCTCAACCCTAGTGTCCCAACCGTTGAAGTATAAACAAGACGGCCACATCCTTCCTTTTCAAAGGCTTGAATCACATTCTTGGTTCCACCAACATTTACTTCCTCGAAAGCCTTCTTATCCTTGGCCCAAAAGCGGTAAAGTGCTGCAGTATGAAAGACATACTCAGCGCCTTTTACGGCCCGGGTAACACCTTCTAGATCTCTGATATCACACTCCACCCTCTCTACGTCTACACCATCAAGGTTGGCAAAGTCTCCACCCGGCTCTAAAAGTGCCCGCACCTGCACACCTTGCTTTACGAGTTCAGTTACAATTGCCGAGCCAATAAAACCTGAACCACCCGTTACAAGTATTTTGCTTCCCGCATAAAATGAAGAGGATTTTGAATTAAAATTGGCTGTGGGGATCTCGTCACTTTCTTTCATCTCGATTTAACTGACGCCTTGATGAGATTCTTTCCGAAATCGAAAATCAAACTGGATCCAGAATAAGCCTCTCGAAGCACATCTTCAAAAGCTGTCATGAAGTAGTCAATCTCTTCTTCTCCAGAAATTAGTGGAGGAAGTAGTTTTATGATGTTTACGTGATCGCCAGCCACCTGGGTGAGAATTCTATGTTTGGTGAATAATGGTCCTACTATCAACTGTGCAAAAAGACCTTTGCGAGCCTTTTCAACCATCTTCCAACGGGACTTCAGAGAAAATCCTTTTGGTTCAACAAGTTCAATTCCTATTATGAAGCCCTCCCCCCTGACTTCACCGATGAGGTCATAAGTAGTTGATAGCTCCCTAATCCTTTCCATGAAGTTCCTGCCCGTCTCGAGGACGTGTTGTGAAATCGATTCGTCTTCCATGACTTTCAGAGTTGCAAGTCCGGCAACCATGGAATAGAGATTGGATCCGAAAGTTGATGAATGAACCATTGCCCTATCCATCGAAGAATAAACCTTCTTGTGTATTTCAGTCCTCATAAGAACGGCACCGATGGGCATGAACCCTCCCGACAGTGCCTTGGCGACAGTGACAATGTCAGGACTAATTCCATAGTGGTTATAAGCAAAGAACTTCCCAGTGCGATTGAGGCCAGTTTGAACTTCATCTACAACAAGGAGTGTCCCATATTTGTTACATATCTCACTAGCCGCGCTCCAATATTTTGGTGTTGCCACGAACACGCCTTTGCCTTGAATGGGCTCCACTACAAATGCTGCCACATCTTTATTTGAAATTTCTTTTTCAAGTGCATCGATGTCGCCAAATTCAATAAAGGATACTCCTTCAATCAGCGGGTCGAATCCCTTTTTAAACTCTTCACTTCCATTTAGGGCAAGCGCACCGGTGGTCAGGCCATGAAATGCGTGGGAAGCCGCAACAATCTTCTTCCGCCTCGTAGCGAATCGAGCAAACTTGATTGCAGTCTCAATCGATTCGGCTCCAGAATTTGTGAAGAAGACCTTTTCGAGCCCATCAGTTTTTGAACTTAGCTGCTCTGCAAGAAGGCCTGGAAGAAGCGAGCGTTCCATCTGCACGAGACTAGGTAGTTCCATATCTATCGCGTCATGTAATGCTTTGGTTATTACGGGGTGTGATCTTCCAAGTGCATATACGCCAAATCCAGCTAGAAAATCAAGGTATCTATTTCCTTCGCTATCAAATAGCCACGCACCCTTCCCCGACACGTAGTCACGATCAAACCCGAGAGTTCTTAGTACTTTGACTAGTTGATGGTTAAGGTGTGAAAGATGAAGCGACTCAGCGTCGCCACTTCTTGAATCCAATAGCTCTTTGATCTCAAACATCTTGTCAATCCTTCCAGTATTAGCGGCAACTGGTAGATACCGATTTTTTAGATAAATACCTGGGATACTTTGTTACTGGTCATTTATCAAATAACTGCCCGGCGTCCCATCATCGATTAGAGAATTATTTTGTGGAATCTTTTTGCTTGATATTGTTAGGTTGGAAATCCGGTCCATTCTGCTATTGAGCATTTTTTTGCATCCTTGCTTGTCTTGCCATGATGGCTACATGTTCTGTCAGTAACCTAGCTTCACTTAGGTCACGCCATCTGGCGATGCACTTAACCGGACCCGGTGTGGAGTCAAGAGCGAGAGATCCAATCCCAAGCAACCTCTCCCATGGACCGCAAGTTATCCTTACGCTTTGAACTTTTTCCATCCTCATTATATCTATTTGTCGTTTTATCCTTCCTCGGCGCACTACTACTGCTTCTGGAGAACTGCCTACACTCGTAGCACTTGACCACCACGGCGCCCTCCAGGCAGCACGGCTAGGTGGATAAATCATATCTACATTTTCTAGATCGAGTTCAGGTAAAAATGCGTGTATTGCCGCAAATGCTTGGGACAGTGAACCCACTGGAAAGAGAACTGTCTGCATCATATTTTGAGATTTCAAATCCCCAAGGCCCGCTACATTCACCTTCACTCGATACCAACCAAACGGTCGCCAAACAAGGGGTTGCTCCACTCTGATTGCCTGGATGCGATTGAACATTATTGTTTCGTGATTCAGAGTCAATAGACCATGAGCTAATCGGAAAGCTCCTGGCACTGTACCAAGCTTGAAATTACTCCACGTCGTGTACTGCTTCGAGGCAAGCACGGCGACATAGAATAATGAAAAAGGAAGGAACGCAAAAACTTCAATTACTCCTGTGCTTGCGATGACAACAATTACTATAAGTGTTAGCAAAGCAAAGTAGGGAGCGATTCTCGAAAGAGTAGAACCAACCAATTCCCCCCCTTTAATTGCAATTAGTGGCACCTCTGGCATCTGAGCAATAATGGATGCCATAGGGTCAGATCCTGGAGAAGGTAGGAGAAGCGCAGTTCGTAGATCGTGGGCCTCGTCATTCCGCAAATACGCCAAAACTATCTTGGACCTGGAGCTTCCTGCAACTGTAATTCTAACTGCAGCCAAACTAAAAAGCCTTGCCGTCAGTGGTTCGGTAATATCGACAGCCTGAATTCGACTAAGTTTGACGTGTTTAGTGTCCTTGGAAATAAAAATAGTAGATATTTTTAACTCGCCGTTTTCAATCCAGAACTTTCTGAATCTCCATGTAATGAATCCCCCAAGAGCAATGACCAAAGGAGCGATAAAAAAAGAAAGAAGTGAGAGAAATGTTAATCCAGGAGATGCCGAGGTAGTGCTGTTAGAGGCATTAATATTTGGGACTAAGAGTAGGACAATGGCAATCAAAAGCGGTGCTAACTTAATGAGCGGGCTCAGGGGATGTGTCCTCCTAGGGAGTTGCCATCTTGCACGTATCTGTTCAGGATCCTCTGTCATATATGGATATTGCCCGTAAGGAATATTCGGAGGTGGAAATTGATTTGCAGAAGGATATCCAGGGGGTGGATAGTTTTGCGGTGGGTTCACAACCCTGCTGCCATTGCTTCGCCCAGTGCAGTCAGTCGATCTCTTAGTTTCGAGGCTTCTGCATTTTCAAGCCCAACAATAAGGGCATCTGTGGTGGCAGCCGCCGTGTGAAGTTTCACCTTTGCAATTCCTAGAGCTCGTTCAAGAGGACCTGCATTTAGATCCACTACTTGCATCCGGCCGTATGGGACAACGACCAGTTTCTTAAAAAATCGGCCATGCATTACCCAAAGATCCTCGTCTCTTTCCACAAATCCCCAACTTTTGTAGTTCTGGACTATTAAGTAAAAAGTAATGCCAAATGCAACAAATCCCAAAAGTAGTAGAGTAATTCTCAAAATGGGGCTGGCATTCCAATCCAATGCCGAAACAAGCCACCATGGAAGAGTGACCACCGGTGCCAATCGGATTACTCTGAGTGTCTTCAGTCGAGGAGATACCCCTCGCCAAGGTCGATCTATTGGCGAACCAAATGCGTCAACCACGTGCTTTCCTGGCATCAATTGTTACGAGGCTCAAGAATTGGTATAACTTTACTGATTTCAAATTTTCACCTATTCCCCCATCGTATCAATCTGTGACGAGGAAAGGCGAACCCCAGCGCCTCTCCAGCTGATTAGACCTTGCCCCATGGCTACAGATATCCAGTACCAATTCGCACTCTAGTCTTGCCAACTTTTAAAGTCTGCAATCCATGTCTTAGATCTGTGCTTTACTATCCCGGCAAATATATTTCTGGGTAAACATCTGGTTATTAAACAGAATTTGCCTTTTTGGATCTAGAGCTTTCAGCTATAGTCTTAGAAACCCTTAAATTATGAAATTGGGAATCAAGAGTGACAATAACTGAAATCGGGTATTGGTGGTTAGGAGGAATGAATGAGTGATACTTCTCAGGGGTCTGATTGGTGAATAGCTTCCGATGGGAAGTGGTATCCACCCGAACAGCATCCATCATATTCACAACCACAGCCAACCTACGAAGCAACATCGCCTGCACAATCGCAGCCGCCATATGGCCAAGCTCAAACATATGGAGGCGGATATCAAGTAGTTACTCCTCCTAACAGGTATGCTCAGCTTCCTACTCAACCACCATCATATGGATCAAAGGCCAATTTAAATAGTGCACTTCAAAATTGGCTAGTAGCGGGCGGCAGCTTGATTGTCCTTATTTCTAGCTTTATCCCTTTTTATACAGGAGGCTGTGGCAGTTCATCACTTCAGAGCGGATTCGGATGCATGAAGTCTTCAACCACATTTGGTCTCCTTTCCGGATCCTATGGTTCGTGGCGATGGCTAATACCATTTATTGCCATTTTGCTTATAGCAGCATCTGGTGTAGTGATTTCGGGATTGTTAAAGAACAATGATATCGAAAAAGCTACACCATTCGTATTTCTGGGTGGAAGTATTGTGCTTGCCTTAGTTGTAGTAGCTGCTTTAGTGAGTCACAATCCTGCGGGATTCGGAGCCATGAGCTTTGTCGGTTCACCCCTTTCCTTCGGATTAGGAATTGGCGCATGGATTTGCTTGGTGGGAGCACTAGTTGGTCTTGCAGGTGGAGTAATTGCCGTTGTAAAGAGTCGACACTAAAAAATGAATTAATCCAGTAAATCATTTCTTTAAATGATTTACTGGAAGGTAAAGTCGCCCACATTTATTTTGTGGATTTCGGCTCTTTTTACACTGAACTCGCATTTAAAAATTGGGACTGGCAGTAAAGTCTGTATTAGTTACTTCCAGGTATTGAAGGTAACTTGAATTGTTGTATAACCATAAGCTCAGCTAACTAAATTTGGAAGAAAGAGTTACCCCATTATTAATCTGCTATTTCTCGCAGTTCTTTCGCCATATCCCATTCAGCAAATCCAGTTAGGCAACTGCCTTACGATGAATGATTCATTACAAAATTACCTCATAACATTGAATTATTTCCAATTCCTACAAAGTTGGAAGATTAAAAAGGCAAGGTCCCCGAACACTTTGGACTGGTAGAATTAAGAAGGTGCCAAAAAATTGCATAGGAGTTAGAAGATTTAGTTTAGATTCGCGAATTTTAGACGTGACTCTAAATCCTTTGCAGCTTAGATCTGGGCGAAGTTGATATAGACCAATGAGGGTTTCGATTATTGCTATAGGTTCAAGGGGTGATGTAGAGCCTCATCTAGCTCTCGCGATTGGTTTGAAAGAAGCAGGACACGAGGTAACTGTTTGTACTCACCCAGAATTTGAAAGCTTTGTTAAATCTCGCTCTATTGGATATAGGGCGCTTTCTGTGGAGGTAAAACCAATATTGGAAGGAAACTCGGGGCACAAATGGGTAGAAGAGGGACAGAATCCCGCACGCACGCTCTACGAGATGGTCCAATTCGCAAAGCCATTAGTTAACGACTTGATGCGTGAGTGCTTGGACTGTGCAAGAGATTCAGAAGCTATTATTTACTCCACTCTTGCCGCCATTGCTGGGTCCACGGCAGCCGAATATCTTAAAATTCCTGGAATAAGTTCGCATCTCCAGCCACCAACCAGAATGCAACCATTGCTTGGGGGACCAACTCGCAATAGGGAAGCATTCGTGGGATTATTGGAATGGTTAGTTGTTGTAATGTCTGAAAATATTATTTGGAGCCAGTTAAAGTCCCCGCTTAAGCGTTGGCGTCTTGAGCTTGGACTTAAGCCCAACGTAAATCCGTTTCTTACATCTGGTTTAGACCCAAGTGGAAGGCCCAGTCTTTACGCGTATAGCCAAAGTGTAGTTCCGCGGCCTTTCGACTGGCCAGACTATGTCCACCAAACCGGCTACTGGTTTTTGCCGCCAGAGACAAGTTGGACTCCCCCAATTGAACTGGAGGAATTTTTAGGGGCAGGTCCACCTCCTGTGTTTATTAGTTTTGGATCCATGACGTCATCTGATCCAAAAGGGATAACAGAAACTATTATTGAGGCGCTTACTTCAGTTGGATGCAGAGGGATAATTGGTGCAGGCTGGGCGGGTCTTGGCGCAGAAAAACTGCCGAAAGACATTATCTGCATAGGCGCGGTGCCATATGGATGGCTATTTCCTAAAATGGCGGCCGTAGTTCACCATGGCGGAGCTGGAACTACCTCAACAGTAATGCGAGCTGGGGTGCCCTCGGTCGTTATACCTTGCCTGCTTGATCAGTTCTTCTGGGCAAAGCGTGTAGTTGCAATGGGTCTAGGACCGAAACCAGTTCAAAGGAAAAATCTCAATGCAAAACATCTTGCCGATTCAATTAGAGAAGCCATAACTACGCCTAACTATCTTGAAAATGCCAAAAGAATTGGCAAGCAGCTAGCTTTTGAAGATGGAGTTGGCAAAGCGGTAGTCGAAATTAACCGTTATTTAGATGCAAAGTCGATATGAAATACCATGGGTGCTTTTCAAATTGCCATGGGATTGCCAAATCGAATTGAAGCTGTGAGAAATTAACCAGATTATGGGCAGATGGATCAAATTCACTTTTCCAGATAGGCTGGGCTTTTAGGTGGTAAAATCCTGATTAATGCCATCTATTGCACCATTTCGCTTTTCTACCATAAGCAAGTATCTATGGCTTATTTTTAAATTACTAATCCTCTGTTTGCTTATTTTGGGGTCATTTGAAATAGTACCTAAATCGGGTATGGCACTGGCCTCAAGTACTCAGCCAGCAATTTACGGTGAACCTGCCTATAACGTGGTCGATTCAGGCTGGTCTAAACCCGTCAGCCTTTTCCCAGGAATTCACCTCTCAAATTTTCCGCAAGTTTCATGTACTTCGGCACAGTTCTGCATGCTATATGACGGAGCGCAAACTACTTGGACCTGGAACGGCAGCACGTGGACAAAAGTTCCCCAAGCACTCACTTACTACCCTCTTTCATCTCCGGGCATTTCAGTGATATCATGCTCTGACCCGAGCTTCTGCATGATTGCTGAAAATGGTGTTTCTTATGTATATAACGGAACTTCTTGGGAATTTTTGACGGCCAATCTTAACCTCAACTTTGTAGCAATGGACTGTCCCTCATCTGGAAACTGCATAGCATTGGCCAATTCATATGCTCTCGTATTTGCAAATGGCAATTGGGGGAGCCCCGAACCACTTCCTCCTGGTGAAATCGACCTTGCGTGCGCTTCAACCACCCAATGCATGGCAGAAAGTATCAATGGCTCGCTTACACTTTCAATATATGACGGAAATAGTTGGAGTAATGATCCAAATGTTGCCCCGGGGCCAATTAGTTGTCTAGGTTCAGGTGAGTGTATCTCGGTTGGTTCAACTGGACAGGTAGAAAAATGGTCCAACGGAATCTGGAGCGCCGATGGAGTTTTAAGTGGAGTTCAAAACTTAGTCAATGGGTTTCTTTCGTGCTCGTCGGTTACGTATTGCTATGTAGGATCTTATGAGAGATTAGGGTATGCATTCCAATACAATGGTTCGACTTGGCTTCCCGTGGCCTCGGTGCCAGAGGACTTTGGAAGTAGCACATGTGCACCTGGGAATCTTTGTATGGTCATATGCAGAGGTGCTATTTACGAAATTGAAAACTCAGTTGTTTCGCCTCCATTTTTTTTCAACTGGTCTGAAGCGTCAACTGCTGTAGCTTGTTTAGATGTCAGTCAATGTTTGATTGGCGGAGGATTAGGTTCCGTTGCGACTTTAGATAGGAGGTCCAATATAGAGTCAAATCGCACAATTATTGGCGATGGATCGCCGATAGAATCGATTTCATGCGCATCATCCCAATTCTGTATAACTGTTGACTACGATGGATACTCCGCAAGTTTTAATGGGACCAATTGGACACCGCTATCAAATATATCTTCAACGCCCACTACAAGTTTGGTATCATGCCCAACTCCGACTTTATGTATAGCAACTAATATTAGTGGAACCTATGGTGCAAGCTCAGGAGCAAATTGGTCAACCAGTGTTGGCAGCGGAATCGCACTAACTTCATTTTCAAGTTTTTCTTGCATTTCCCAGTCAAGTTGCTTTGCTTATAATGGCGTCACTTCTTATAGTTATCACGCCACACAAGGAGGAGGAGCATGGACTCAACTGTCCCTTCCGGTTCCTCTAGGCAGTATTTCCTGCGTAGCTAGCTCATTTTGCATGAATATATCTATGAATGGCGCTGCTTCAATCTACAATGGAAGTAGCTGGACACCAGATCCTGCCTTTCAGGCCGCTAATACAACGTCGTCGCAGATCAACCAGTCTCTGGCTCTATCATGTGGAAGTATTACTTTTTGTGTTGTCATTAGTAAAAGTGGCGTTCCTCTTATATTCAATGGCACTTCTTGGATTACAGGATCAAACACAAATGAATTTGGACTTCAGTACCTTGCCTGTGGAAACATTTATTGCACTGGATTGTCAACTAATGGAAATGTAACGTCATATGCAGCCCCTTCAACTTTCACCCCAGTTAGTCCAACTAGAGTATGTGACACAAGAGGAAGTTCACCCAAGAATCAGTGCAACCAGAGTGGATCCTCTCCAC
>JABEUL010000196.1 GCA_013044465.1 Acidimicrobiales bacterium | reverse complement strand
GGTGTACCCTCACGTCCTCCGAGTTTTTCAACCAACTTGTCATACCTGCCCCCTCCTCCAATGGCATTTTGGCTGGAATCAAGAGAATTTGATTGAATTTCAAACGTTGTTTTGGTGTAATAGTCAAAACCTCGTACGAGCCGAGGGGCACTTTGATACATTATTCCCAAGTGCGACAGGCCCTTTAATACCTCTTGATGGTGAATGGAACACTCAGCACACAACATAGTGTCGATCATGGGGGCATCTTTGGTGGCACTTATGCACTCTGGTTTCTTGCAGTCTAATACTCGAAGTGGATTTAACTTAAATCGATCCTGGTGGTCTTGGCACAACTCAGTCTTTTTTGACTCTAAATAATCTAAAAGAGCCTCCCTGTATTTTGGTCGGCAGTTCTCATCACCCATCGAGTTGACTAATAATGTGAAATTCGAGATGCCAAGGGAATTTAGAAACGATGTTGCCAACTCGATGATTTCGATATCACACGAGGGCGAGGCCGATCCGATTACTTCTAGTCCTAGTTGGTGATGCTGTCTATACCGTCCTGCCTGAGGTTTCTCATACCTAAATGCCGGAGTAGCGTACCAGGCTTTAAATGGAGTTGGATTTTGGTGTTGGATAAATGCCCTGACCACTGAAGCTGTGCCTTCTGGCCTTAGAGCCATTTCTCGGCCCCCTCTGTCTGTGAAGACATACATCTCCTTGCTAACCACGTCAGTTGCTTGTCCGGCACTTCTTGCAAACACTTCATACTCTTCAAATAAAGGTGAGATCAACAGCTCGAATCCTGCCAACTCCACCAGAGATGCGAATTTTGCAATTAGAGTGCCGATAGTCTTGGACTCGGGAGCAAAGATGTCCCTTGTTCCGATAGGGGCCTGAAATGACATTAATTAACTCTCACAAACTTTAAAGATAAATCCACTACACCTGGAATCTCTCACCTGCTTTTTCCAGGGAGAACTCTATATGCGTCATATACGCTATCAATTCTTCTAAGGGCCCTGACCACTGAGTCGAGATGCGACCTGTCAGCGAGTTCAAACTCGAATCTAAGTCGGGCTATGCGATCAGCTCCCGTTTGGGTGGAAGCTGAAATTATATTGACGTGCTGTTCGGACATGGTTCTTGTGACGTCAGCGAGTAGTCCGGCTCGATCGAGTGCTCGAATTTCAACCGAAGCCCCAAAAACCCCGCTTAAGTTAGCATCCCACTCAACTTCAATCATTCTCTCCTGTTGATTTCCAGCTAGTGAAGTTGCATTTGAACAGTCCGCTCTATGAACTGAAACCCCACGTCCCCTTGTGACAAATCCAATTACTTCATCCCCAGGGACTGGAAGGCAGCATCTAGAAAGCCTGACCATCACATCGTCAAGTCCCTCAACATAAATCCCTGTGACAGCCTTGGTCGAATGGGGAGTTGAGCCTAAAGCAGTTGCGGGAAGAAGTTCTTCGTGGTCGCCACCTTTTAGTTCCTTTGCAATTCGTTCGACAAAAGCCCTTGCACTTAAATGGCCTTCACCAATTGCAACAAAGACCGAGTCGAGATCGGCCATATGAAGATCCTCTAATACCTGATCTAAGGTCTCTGTGCCACTTATCTTGTGCATTGGAAGTGAAATACGACGTGCGGCTTTGGCTACTTCTTCTTTGCCCATCTCAATAGCGTCTTCACGGCGCTCCCTAGTGAACCACTGGCGAATTTTTGACTTAGCTCTCGATGAAACGGCAATTGAAAGCCAGTCTCTACTGGGTCCAGTCCCAGCCCCTTTTGTAGTAAATATCTCTACTGCATCACCCGAGGCTAGCTTAGAATCAAGTGATGCCAACCTGCCATTGATTTTGGCACCAACGCAGCGATGTCCGATCTCTGTATGAATTGCATAAGCAAAATCAATGGGAGTAGCTCCGTCTGGAAGCGTAATTACCTCGCCTTTTGGAGTGAATATATAAACTTCACCTTGATCAAGGTCCAACTTGAGCGACTCAAGGAACTCAACTGGATCCGGCGTGTCACGCTCTAGGTCAACTATTCGCTTTAGCCATGCAAGTTCCTCCTTGTTGACATCGATCGAACCCCTGTTGTCCCGAATAGAATTTTCTTTATAGCCCCAGTGGGCCGCAATCCCATACTCGGCTCGCCAGTGCATGTCCCAGGTCCTGATCTGCACCTCAATTGGTTTTCCCTCAGGTCCTATAACTGTGGTGTGAAGTGACTGATATAGGTTAAATTTTGGCGCATTTATATAATCTTTAAATCTTCCGACAACTGGATTCCAAAGCGAGTGGATCACGCCAATTGCAGCCCAACACTCTCGTTCATTTTGAGTAATGATCCTAATTCCTACTAGATCATTGATCTCATCAAATCCCTTTCCTCGGATAACCATTTTCTCGTAAATGCTCCAAAGGTGTTTAGGCCTCCCTGTTACCTCTGCTTCAACGCCTAGGGAATTTAGCTGTTCTAATACAATTGGTATTATTCGGTCTAAATATTCCTGTCTCTCTGGAGCTCGTTTCTCAACCATCTGGGCTATCTCGTCATAGCGCCTAGGGTGTAAAACCGTAAATGAAAGATCTTCGAGCTGCCACTTAAGCTCTGACATACCCAACCTGTGTGCAAGTGGGGCATAGATGTCGAGAGTTTCTTGAGCTATTCGCCTCTGCTTCCACTCCTGCATAACAGAGATTGTTCTCAAATTGTGCAATCTATCCCCGAGTTTAATGAGCAGTACTCGCCAATCCTTGGCCATTGCCACAAGCATTTTTCTCATTGTTGCGGCCTGCTGTGCCGCTCGTGAATCAAAATGAATGCGATCTAACTTTGTGACCCCGTCAACAATTGCTTCCACATCGTGGCCAAATAGATTCCCTACAGTTTCAAGAGAAAGCTCTGTGTCTTCCACGGCATCATGCAAAAGTGCCGCTACCACAGTTGTCGTATCGAGTCCTAATTCAATCATTATCGATGCCACTGCACTTGGATGGGATATATACGGCTCGCCAGTACGTCTCTTTTGCCCACTGTGTACTTTAATTGCAAGATCAAAAGCTGAGGTTATTTGAGCAATTTCATCTCTTGAATATGCGGCCTCATTTGTGGTCCCAGAGTGACGTCTAGCCTCAGAGATTTGTTGGAAAAATGACTTACGAAGTTCAATAACTAATGGCTCATAAGTTATTTCATCATTGCCTTCGACCAGGCTGACGCCCTTTTTGTCGATAAACGCCTGCATATAGCCTAGATTAGCCCCAAAGCGCCAAGAGATGGCACCATGGCTTATCTCTTCTTGCCACTTTTAGTATTCTTCTGGGCTTTTCCTTGATTATTCTTAGCAGTCTTCACGCTAGATTGAGATTTTGAAACTTCGATCTCTATATCTTGTTCTTCCACAGAATCTTCGACTTTGACACCCACATTAGGAGCAGAATCTTCCGAGATGGGAGATCCACCTGATGGCTTTATCAGGCTTCCGCTTGGAATCTTGACGGTCGATTTAATTTGCTTTGCATTCACCTTGGGCTTGGGGGCTTGAGTTGGCGGAGCATCAGTGGCACTGGTTGAGCGGGAGAGCTTTGCTACATAGTCAGGAGAAAAGTTGAAGTTCGCCTCACCTCTTGCTTCAAGTCTTGCCCTAATAGTCTTGTGGCGTGGCTCCTTTTCTTTTAGTGCAGCCACTATTGGAGAAGCTATAAAAATTGAGGAGTATGCACCAGTAGTCAGACCAATAAATAGAGCTAGTCCGAAGTACTGCAAAGTAGTAGCACCTAAGAGCTGGGCGCCAATAAGGAGAACTGCAAGGATCGGCATGATGGCAACAAGGGAGGTATTAATTGATCTTGCCAGCACCTGGTTCATGGAGAGATTAACAATTGAAGAATACGTCATTCTTCCTCTCGCACCTTCCCTAGAAACATTGTCATGGACTCTGTCGAATACGACCATGGTGTCATAAAGTGAATAACCCAGAATAGTTAAGAAAGCTACCACTGTGTCAGGCGTAACTTGGAAACCGGACAATGAATAGATGCCAACTGTGACCAAAATATCGTGTACAAGTGCCGCCAAGGCGCCCACGGCCATTTTCCATTCAAAGCGGATAGTTATGTATAAAGTTGTCAGAATAAAAAATACAACTAATGCTTGTAAAGCTTTTGTCGTGATGTAGCCACCCCACGTTGGTCCCACGTCATCAACAGAAATTCCGTTGACATCTACGTGAGCAAGCGATGCCAGTCCCGCGGTAATTTTATCTTTCGCAGCGGTTTCTTTTGCAGTAGTAGTTCCAGTTATTCGATCCTGAACCTGAATTGTTTTCCCACCTAATTTCTCAACGGTTGCTCCCGAGTATCCCAGTTTGTTCATCACATTATGCACTTGTTGTGGTGAAACATTTGGAGCAATGAATGACCACGATGTACCCCCGCGGAAATCAATTCCAAAGTTTAGTCCTCTGAAAGTTAGAGAAATCAGACCAATGAGAATTACCGTTCCAGATAATGCCATCCAGATCTTCATTCTCCCTACGAAATCATATTTAGTCTCACCGTGATAAAGACGGCCTAGAGCTGACCTTCTCTTCTCGTCTGGAGCCTCTACTTCATCAGTTTCAAGATCAGAATCTAGAGTTTCATCTACTGTTGTCATGCAGTCGCCTTTGATTCGCTCAGCAGTCCCCTGCCAATTCCTATAAATCTTGCATTAGTGAACCTCTGGTTGCGCCCCAAAAGAATTACCAAAGGTCTAGTAAATGCATAAGCAGTTATTAAGTCCAATACTGTCGACATTCCAAGGAAGAATGCAAAACCTTTCACTGCCCCAACCGAGAGCAGGTAAAGGGTGGCAGCTGCAATAAGTGAAACTGAGTCCGCTACGACCACTGTCTTATATGCTTTAGAAAATCCTCTGTCTACTGAAGTTCTCACGCTCAAACCGGAGCGAATCTCATCTTTAAGCCTTTCAAAATAAACAATGTAGGAGTCCACCGTAATACCAACAGAGACAATTAGACCAGTGACTCCTGAAAGGTCAAGGGTTAATCCAATTGACCTACCCAAGTAAGAGATCAATGCAAACAACAAAGCCCCAGTGGTAGCGAGGCCTAAAACCACAACTACTCCTAAGCCCCTGTAGTAAAGGATTGTGTACAACATAACGAGAATTAATCCAGCAATTCCTGCTATAAGACCAGCGTGAAGTGAGTTGGCACCCAGAGTTGGGGTCACACTTTGTGCACTTTGTTGGCTGAGCACAACGGGAAGCTGACCGTATTGAAGCTCAATTGCAAGAGATTGAGCTTGGGCTTGGGATAAACCGCTAATTTGAGCCTGGCCGTTGTAGTTAGTTGATTCGATAATCGGATCATTAACAACCTGGGCATCAAGAACAATTGCTGTGATCTTGTGATACTGGGCCTGTGCGAACTGGTCGAATTTTGTTGAACCTGATGAGGTAAAGGTAATTCCAACCGTCCACTGACCATTGACTAACTGAGGTGCAGCATTAGCTACATCTGATCCAGCAAGAGCAGCTGGTCCTAGTTCGAATCTAGTGCTTGGCTGGCCCGAAAGGGGCGAAAGGATGGTGGCATTATTGGGCGAGTTAAGCGGGGTGTTGTTGGCGTACTCGGCAAACAGCGCATTTGAATCAACTGGAGGCGGATTAGATCCTCCTGCGCCTGCTGCACTCGATGTGGCAGTGTAATTTTGAGCTGTATATTGGCTCGCACATGCTGGCGGGGTGCCCGTGAGAGGCTTGAAGGCTGGCTTTCCTTTCACTGGTTTAGGGGGACTATATG
>JABEUL010000195.1 GCA_013044465.1 Acidimicrobiales bacterium | reverse complement strand
GAACAAGAGATCGTTTGTTGCCTTTACTCATCAAGCAGATGACAAACAGTTAGCCCGGGAGCTCTTTGCTGCAATAGAGCGAGCTGCTCCCCTTTTTTAAGTGCGAGAACCCAACCGTAATAGTTGAAATGTCCAAGTGGCAAATGGATTTTTGCGCCTTGGCGCAATGGGAAACACACTATGACTTAAACAGAGTTTTCACTGGGATATCTAGCGCTTTAGCCACTGAAGCTTGAAGTTCCATGAAATCAGGATCTTGGCCATTTGGGAACGCCCAATAGATTCCATATTTATCAGCAAATTGATTCCCGTTGCATAAGACCGTTTCGATGGACACTCGTGCGTAAGCTCGATTGTTGACAGTAAAGACAACTTGATACACCCAACCTGTATCTATTTGACACATATGGCCAATAAATGGTTGGAAAAGCGGAAACAATTGGCAACTAGCCCTAAAAAGAGATACCAGTCTATTTTTGTTAGTAACTGTTTTTGGAACTGGAACGTTGCTTCCACCGCCTAAAGACTCACCAGGCGGTATCAAATCATTTGGTTGTCCTTCTGAGATAATTGCAGAAGTGGGCTGGGGCAGTGCTTTGCAGATCCCCGGATAACCTGCTGGAGGAAACATGCAACTGGAATTTGCTGGGCATTTTTGATTAGCCGGTGTAAAACTTCCAATCTTGAATGGAACCAACGGACCTAAAGTAGTAGTACTAGTGCTTTTCAAAGAACTTGTCGATGCTGCACTGTTTGAAGGAGCGCAGCTAGCTAGCATCAACAAAGAAGCCAAAAGTAGTGACTTCACTAAAAGCGAGTTAGGTAGTTTCAAGACCGATTCCACCAATGGTCATTTCGTAACATGCCATCTTGGCAGAAGCCTAAGTCGGATGAAGGAGCCACAGAACAATGATAGATGAAAACCAAGCGAGAATCCCTTTTACTAAAACATTATCAATTTTGAGTGAGACATGCATGAGCTTTGGCATTTAACCATGAGTGATGGTTCTCAAAATTTAGCAACATTGATTCAATGCAGGTTTCACTAACAACTCTAAGCCAGGCAAAGAAAGTCTTGTGCGACTCACCAAAGTATTTCCTGCGTTCCAATCTCAAAGGAAATAACGACTGCAAAAAACTGTGGTTAAGCAAATTAAGGGCAACCTCAAGTAAGCAGGGAATTGTTATTCTCAGCCAAATTGAAGTCTTTTAAATGTGAGTAATTTTACTAGGCAATACTAATTCGAGAGTCTTGGGAGCTTTAATTTAATGGATGTTAAAGACACTCGGTAGATCCATGATCAGTGCCTGCGTCTTCTATGACATGGGTTTTCACTCCAAGATCGGATGAATACTTGGGATAGGTAGTTGGAGTGTAATCATTTCCGTCGCTGAAATCTATGTAGGCAATCCACTGAACTGTATAACTATAGGTATCATAAATTGGGTCCGTGCTCATGGTGGCTTTTACCGACTCCATTAGAGTGCATGACCGCAAAGACGATGAGTAGCTGCTTGGGCCTAGTGCAATTGTCGTGTCCCAAGTTTGGTTATTACAGCTATAGACCGAGTCCACCCGGGCACAGTTTAGAAGTGCAAAGGACACCCATACCCATTTGTTACTTAAGTTCTTGAATTTAAAGCCATTTGTTCCAGAGGTTATTTGCACACTATTTGTTGTAGTGACACTGGCGCCTGAATTGCCGTTAGTGCCGCTCCCGGAATTATTTCCCACCGTAGCGTTGGGGTTTGGCGAATTTACGTTGATTCGTGGGGAAGGTGAGCAGCTAATTAGCATGAGTGGCAATACGATGAGCAAGAGGGCATATTTTCCGAGTCTTCGTTGACCCAAAGTGCCAATTTGATTTTTAGCTTCGTTTCCTTTTCCTGGCTGGTCCTTACTCTGCTTGTAAATCTTCATTTCTCACCTCTTATTAATTGATTAAAATACCCGCACCCACTCGTCTGGTTCTAGTAAATTAACTTCCACTTAACTGAGAGTACCATCTCTTGACCATATTTTCACAACTAAATGATTTGGCCTAATTTGTTCTGCATGCCTTAATTACTCAGAATGGCAAGAACTAGATAAAAGTTTGATCTGTGAACTAACAGTTGCATTATAAATGAACATTTTTAATCTAAAATGCATTATTTTTGGGTTTAGGTTAGAATTCACCATTATGTGCAAGAGGTACTCATCTTTTAAAAAAGTCATCCCGTTCATACTGGCAGCGGTTATTTCCTTTCTCCTGACTTCTTGTACTTCTCCCGGAACAAAGAGTTCTTCTAATCTCTTAGATGTGGCCAATATCTCTAGCTACAAAGCCTTCGACCAAATTACTTTCACAGCCCTAGAAGGCATTGTGAACAAAGGCGGCACGAAGATTTATCTCGAGGGTTTTCCGAGCAGTTCAGGCACCCCGGTAGCTACATCGGATGAATTTTGGCTCAACCATATAGTCAACCTTCCCTTTAAGCGAGTCACGCCGCTAACTCTTGTTACTCAGTTCCGCTCCGACATCAAGGGTCTTATCATTTGGGATCCATCTATGATTGTCGACACTGAAAATATTGCAACTACTCTATCGGGCATAAAGAGTGCTCTTCCCGTCTCGCCATCAATGGCCAAGGTATTAGAGCAATCACCCTACAACCTGCCAGTTCTAATGGATCTTCGAAACAACCACTTTTCATCGAGACTTGAAGCATATACGTGGGCTGCTAATTATGTGAAGCCCTACATGAGCGAGATCAAGTTTCCTGTTTGGATTGGTGACAACTCCGGCGATGCGAAAGGAGACGAGTCAACTCTTAGAGATTGGATCACGGCTAACGATGGTTTCGCATTTGAGGCAAATCCCTCTACTGATGTGGCTGTTATTAATTTGGTGCTGGGGATGTTCCCGAAAGATACTCCGGTTTACGGATACATTTTTTATGCAGATGCTCAATATCTCAAGACTGGAATCGCAGTACTGGAATCCGTGGGCGTGAGCGAAATATCAAAGGCTGGTGATTACCTGATTCCAACGGATACTTTTGACAATTTATCCCTGCTCCACCAACTTAAAGCTAACGTTGCTTTCGCTCCAAAGTGGAACTCATCACCACAAACACCGGATAAGTCAACCGTTTACGTGACCTTTGTGCTCACAGACGGCGACTCGTTGGCCCAAGACGGTGCCTTTCTGCTGGTTCACCAGTGGATGTCTCCTGATAGAGGGAAGTATCCAATGGGTGTTTCCATATCTGCCAATTTGGCCTCTTTAGCTCCAACCATGTATGCCTACTACTTGAAAACTGCAACTCCAAATGATGTCTTTGTTGGTGGTCCAAGTGGTGCAGGTTACGCTTATCCCTCGCAGATGCCAAACCTTGATCAGTACTTGTCCTTGTCTAAGCAAAGATTGGATCAAGCAGGACTGAAATCAGTTTGGATTTTAGATAACGGCTACCTTTCCTCGCCATCGCCTGCAACCATTAACGCTTACAAACAAATTGTCAATCCCGAGGCCATTTTCACTGACTATGACAATTTCACAGGCGGATACCTCACCACACCAAATCCACCAGCAATTTCTTTTGCGGGATCAACCCCTGTTGTGCACGATGTTTTCGGCATTGCAACCGGTCAAGACGTCAATGCCATTAGAGCAACTGCTGCACAAGCCAATGGAAAGCCTGCATTTGTATTCATTGGTCTCGACACCTGGAACTCCAGTTATGCCCAAGAAGCTGAAATAATAAAGCAGTTGGGACCTGGATTCCAAGTAGTGGCACCGGATAAATTTATGGGACTGATCCTGGGCGCTCAATCTCAAAATGAGATCCCTGCACCACAACTGGCAGGACCATAGCAGCTGGTTGCTCCAGATTTTGGCTGGGATTGCTCCTGGCGAAGCAAACGGCGCCCCTGGGGGGAAGGGACGCCGTTGCAAGCACGTGGTAAACCACGGCTAATCGCGGGTCGGATGGCGGGTACCGACCTCGCATAGGTGATCAACGCCTCTTGATTTGCAACTATTCCCGCGAAAGACCGATTTTGGGACAAATATCTGACAAATCACACTCTGGACACTTTGGAGACCTACTTGAGCAGGTTTTTCTCCCATGGAGAATCATTCGAATTGAAAATGCTCCTCGCTCATCAGGAGGAATAACTTTATTGAGATCAGCTTCAACCTTGATTGGATCACCACTTATTGAGAGCCCCATTCGCTTGCTTAGCCTTAAAACGTGAGTATCTACCGGAAGCCCAGGCAGAGCGAAAGCCACCGAGAGAACCACATTTGCTGTCTTTCGCCCAACTCCTGGAAGTCTTGTGAGCTCATCCATCGTGTTTGGTATTTCACCATCAAAATCTGTGACTACTTTGTCAGCCATCAAAATTAGATTCTTTGCTTTAGCACGGAAAAAACCAGTTGAATGGATAATTTCCTCCACCTCGATAGGGCTGGCCTTTCTGAGCTTATCTGGAGTTGGATACTTTTTGAACAAAGCTGGTGTAACCATGTTCACCCTCTCGTCGGTGCATTGCGCTGAAAGTATTGTGGCCGCAATTAATTCAAATGGGTTTTTATGCTCAAGTGCGCAAAGAGTTTTTGTACTCCCGGGAAATAGTTTGCCTAGCCTTTCATTAATTATTTTGGCCCGAACCGAACTGCTCCGTGGAATTGCCATAAAAGCAGGATAGTCTTTTATGAAGTGACTGATATTGAAGTTAAACGAAGGATGGGTGAAGACGACATTGCAGAAGTCGCCAGTCTGACCCATGCAGCAGAGAAGGTTGACAATCACCCAGCCCTTGGTGAACATGCGTGGCTTGACCTCGTACTTGGAGGCCGCCATGGTTTCGCTGGATTTGTAGCAAGACGAAGTGGCTTAGGCCACATTATTGGATATGCCCAAGTCACTAAAGGTCCAACTAGTTGGGGCCTTGAATTTGTTGTCCACCCTTCCCACCGCGACAGTGACATGTCAACTGCGAGAGCTCTTATCCAGGAAGCATTGAAAGAAATAGAGATTCAAGGCGGCGGTCATGTCCATCTATGGGTCTCAAAACCCCAATTAAGCGTCGATGAGATGATAATGAGCTGTGGACTCGAAAAGGGTCGTGATCTCCTCCAAATGAGAAGGCCACTTCCAATCGAGGATGATACCCCAAGACCCAAGGTGAGACACTTTAAAAATGG
This sequence comes from Acidimicrobiales bacterium, assembly GCA_013044465.1. GTDB lineage: Bacteria > Actinomycetota > Acidimicrobiia > Acidimicrobiales > JABEUL01 > JABEUL01. The sequence goes on along the minus strand of JABEUL010000195.1, from coordinate 72 downwards.
CGATGAAGCTCAGTGGTTAGATCTAAACAACAGGGCCTTTAAGAACCATCCTGAACAAGGAAACTGGGATAT
>JABEUL010000194.1 GCA_013044465.1 Acidimicrobiales bacterium | reverse complement strand
TTCCTATTGCCACAATCCATCTTCCCATAACCAACAGAAAATCGCGAGTATTTACGGTGAATAAATCAGCAGTCTCCTAGGTAAAGACGTGGAGGAGTTAGTTGGAGTTTGCAAAGAATCGCCGTTACGCTACAATACTAGAGAGACGTTGACGGTGTAGCCGGGAGTTGGAGTTTGCAAAGAATCGCCGTTACGCTACAATTCTACTGGGTAGACACAGATTCGCTAGCCGGTTGGAGTTTGCAAAGAATCGCCGTTACGCTACAATGAATGGCATTAACTTAAAATAAAAGGGTCCATTAACCAGGGCTCTTTTATTTTGCTTGAAGATGTGAACATTTAAAAAAGTAGCATCTGGGACGGCTTATTTTCGGGTGGGAGCACGGATTTTTCATAGTGTATTTCCATTTTTCCAAATTGGTGATCAGTTACATTCAGAAATCGCACTTGGCCTCTTGCCGGCACGACCATTCGGATTTGGCTTCGGTGGGCAGTGGCTAGCTCTTCGCTTGAACAATAGCGAGCATAGACAGAGTACTGAAGCATCGAAAACCCCTCCTTGATCAGTGCCTTCCGAAACCGTGTATAAGACTTTCGCGCTTCGGCACTGTCAACAGGGAGATCGAACATTGCAAAGAGCCACACCGCTTGATACCAAGAAGGGGGATTCGCTGGATTCTTTTTCAACCCGGTGTAGCAATCGCTAGATTTGTGCCTGAGCCTTCAAATACTGCAGCGAGAGACGAAGTCATTCGTGAAAGCACATCAAACAATGACCGTGACTCATTGCCAAAATTAAAGCGACCATAAAGTGCGCTAATTAGGACTGCCCTGTCTTCTCGTTGAAGAGAGTTATCTTCTCTTTCTTGCTTAAATTTTGTCGCAATGACTAGATCAACAGTCGGTCGATAAGGCTCCATTAAGTCGTCAGCCAAGCAGAAGGGGTTGTACTGGTTGCTATGGTGAAGCCCCAGCGACGGATGAAGACCCGAGGTACAAATCGATCTCGCAACAATTGCTCTTAGAATAGCGTATCCATAATTAAGAGCTGGGTTTGGCCAGTTCCCAAATCGATCCCTTCTGAAACTGGTCCCGCTGAACAATGCGGACCAGTATCTTCGTGCAGCAGTTGCTTCAACATTAGTAACGTCTCCGGACCGAACTTGCTTGACTAACGAAGTCAAATCTTCATCACTTCCTCTAACTTCCAAAAGAATTTTCGCCTGCGCACGAATCTTCGCTCGGACTACTTGTTGCCAGAGTCGCTTCTTGGTTGGAAGCGCAGCCGCTGCCTGGTCGGCGAAACGTCTGCTCTGTAAGTAGTGAGAATGTATCGGTAAAAGCATTCCGGACGGCATGAATTTGTCATCGCAAATTACTAGAGCAATTCCTTCCTCTGCCAAAGCGGACATCACTGATTTAGAAATAGTGATACTTGGATGTGATATACATACCGAGGCGAGATCTGTTATTGGAATAAGAACTGGTTCATTGTCAGTGCGGTCTACAACAAGATTTGAATTGAGCAGATGAAGGTGTGCCCCTGATTCTGAAATATCGAGAATGCGGTTCTCAGTCATTAGCGGCCAATACGTTGCCAATGGGAGTGATTTTCAGTTTTTTGCAGCCGTCTTTCTGGAGGTTGGAGAGTGAGGGCTGACGACCAGATAGAGGAATTTCACCAGCTAGCCTGGCGTCCTGGATAAGAGCTAGCTTAAACTGAGGTTTAGAGGGGTCTCCCATCCACGTTTTAACAATCCACAAATCGTTGTTGTAGCGAATGGTATCTCCTTGTGTCAGCGAAAACAGAAATCGGTGTTGACCGTCCCATTCTCGATCAACAATTGGCTGCTGAAGCCGGCGTCGCTGAATCGCCTCCAGCAGCGTGACAACCCTTGCTTCCCAGAGTATTTCCCCGGCTGGCTTCTGAACTTCGAAGATCTCAATATGATGATTAGATCCGGGTTCGACGTGTCGCTCTCTTGGCCCCGCACCGACGGCTATGACTTTGGTCCCTGGGATTGATATTCGAACTCTCTTAACTGGAATAGGGACTCCATTGTGTGCTCTCAAAATAGGGAAGTTTCCGTCCAGTTTTTTAATCTGTGATTTTCCACCTATTTCTTCAATCTTCTCCTTTACTATTTCACGAATTTTTGGATCAACAATACTTTCTACTTGACCCCACGATAACTCGAAGACTTTCTTCCGAACGTGCCTAGTCCCTCGGAGCAAGCCGTCTGGTCCAATTTCGCCAATAACCGGACTGTAGTTTGTGCCCTCGTGAAGCCCTCCGCGAACTCTTGCTGATACTGCATGTGAGACTGTGACTTCCCCTATAGCGTCTCTAGCTTGCTGAGTGAAGCTTTGCCATGGGGGAGGGATCGTGACAGCTAACCTTCCGTTTTTTACATACTCGGCACGCTGTGCTTGCTGGGAAAACTCTTTCAGAATCCCTGGAGAGGTTAACGCAATGACAATTGCGTCGACACTATGATGTCGATTATCTTCTCGAGTTTTGACTCCTCCATCATTAAGTATTCCATTGAGATCCCAAGCATCCCGTAAGCGGGCAGTCACCTGCCCTTGGCCCACCTGGATTTTACGTTTCATTCCGGTCTTCTCGGCTGAATCAACCCGCCCACCATAAAGTAAGCCGAGGTAATCAGCGGCTAAACGAGATGCGTAGCGCGTATCGTTTAGCTGTCTCTCACTAAAATCTTTGTAGCGTTCTTCGACTTGGGTTGGTGTCCATTGGAATCTTCGGGCCTTTCTCTCTCCAACTCGACCCGTTTTCACCTGAAATTTTTCAGCTCGAGCCAAAATGTTGGGCCATTCGGCCGTATGACTGTAGGAATCGAAAGGAGACCGATTATTTTTACGCCGATTCTCTTGACCATAACAAAGAGTTTTGTTAGCAAAAGAATCATCAAAAGATACTGAGTATGGAATAATATGTTCGATTTCAAACTCTCCCCCAAGGAGACCTGTCATCGAAATCACCCGGCCAGTATAAGGGCATTGCCAACCACATTCTTCAGCAAGTAAAACTCTTTCCACATCACTTCTTGATGGCTCCATTATCCCAGCCTCTTTGAGAATCCGCTCTTTGGCAGCAATTCTCAGCTTTTCATTGGACGCATTCTTCTTAGTGATTTCTTCACGAGATTTTCGACTATTTTTTAGGTCGCGGGCTAGCTCAATACGTATGAAGTCAGGCTTTCCATACTCGCGAATTACTGAATTCACGACCTTTCTTAGTTCAGTGAGACTCCGAGTAACTACAGGGTTTCGGATGGTTGCAAGGGATTGCAAAGTTGACTTATCCAGCGGAGGAAGAAAGTCAAGTGAATCGACGCTTTTGCCAATGTCTGGGAAAGCTTGATATCTGGCCTCAGCGTAAGTGAGTCCCTCTTCTAAATGTGGCATTACTTTACTCAATGCTTGGCGTGACAGGCTAATATAGCCAGGCTCAAGAGTGCATTCTGCCAGTTGCTCAGCTTGGCTTTTGCTTAATTTCCATACTCGTTCAGCCCGGCGTACGAGTGCCTCGGAATTCTCAATTGTGAGGACATCTTCGACTACATGACATTTCTCAGCTTGCGAGAGCTCATCCCACTTGTTTTCAAAAATGGATCTAAGTCGAAATGCGGTGATGTTTCCGTGGATTTTAGCATCATCGTCTCCAAGGTTGATTTTTGAATTGGTTGGCAACTTTAGGATCTTCTTAATTCCCGATGGTCCCACCATCCCTTTTTTATCAAGAGTGCCACTGCCAGAGTCGAGTGCTTGAATTAACAATGCCCTCTCATCGTCAGTTAGCCGCCTCGTCTCGTAAGAACCATCAGATTCCACCACGCGTACCCGAATGTTGTTTACAGTCTGGACAATTCGAAACTTTTGCGACTCCAATAGGGCTCGGGGAGCGCGCTTGCGACCCTTTTCAAGCTCGCATTGTCCAATAAGTCCACTTTGGGATTTTAATGGTCTCTGATAAAAGATTGCGTTACTAATGCCCAATCGAAAATCTTCTGTGAAAATGTCGGGTCGATATTTGGATTGGACGGACCAGATGGCATCAAACTCTACCTTGTACATTGCGCGTGATGTCCAGCGTTGTCTTATTCGCTCTTCCACTGGATCGATAGAAGCAAAATACTCGCCTAACGTGCGTGAACCAGTTTCTTCCATTTTTTGCTCCAATTCCAAAATGCCAAGTTTTACCTTGCCTATTTCTTCATCCTTTTTTGGAGTTGCCTTTCTATTGCTTTGAAAGCCTCGTCGCTGTGCCAAATGGTAAAGGGCGCGTCCGGTCTCATGGGGTGATAGTTGGCGGTCAAGTGCCCAGGTTCGAAGTAGGTAAGGAAGTCTATGGTTTATATCAGGACCGTTTTGACCAAGTTCCGCCGAGTATTGTTCACGAATCGTGCGATCCAGACCTGTGAGAACTTCGTGAATTTCTGGCCCTTGCGGCAACAAATCTGCATTTTGGAGCATATTAAATATCTTCAGTTTTCGTCGTTTTCTACGTTCAATCATCCGACGAGACTGGCGAGCTTCGCGGCGTTCTAAGTTCCGAGATTTATCCCGCCCACTAGTAATGTCACCTTCGGTTCCGGCAGAAAATATTCGAGACCCAACTCTAAGGATTCCATTTGGCTTACCAGTCTTGGTCAGTTGGACTGCCGCCCACCCGACTGAGTTGGTTCCCAGGTCGATACCTAACACGTAATGAACTTCCGTTTCAGGTGGAACAGGTGGCTGACTCGTCATTTCATGTGACATGACTTCTCCTTTTTATCTTCTATCGACAGATTACAACTTTCGACGGAAATCTGCCCTAATTTTGATCCAATCATATTGTTTGGGTACGACAAGATTACTGTTTTGACTTAAATCTAGAGAGGATCTCATCGGCTAAATAATTGGGGAAGGGGTCTTTTCTCAGGCACATTTGATACCTTTTGGACCGTTGATTGTGTTGTGGAACCAATTCGAAACCGGACTAGGTTGCTCTCCTGTGATTCATCAGTCCGTGAGAGTCAGTCATGTTAGCACTATCAATGCAATAGCATAGGTTTGAATTCTTATTTGGGGGTGCTATAATAAGTTTCGTAGCGTAACGGCGATTGCCTTGCTTATTCCAATAAGTGACTTTTGTCGCGAAGGGCTACTCCGATAACGGAGTCCCGGGCGCCTCCCAGTGGGGCGCCCTTTTTTATTTTTTGGTGTTTTAGCATCCAAATTTTTAAAGGAATGGCTAAAGTTGGGCCTGACAAATTGTTCCTATACCTGTCGGAGGCGAATCGATAACTCAAGAAACGATAGTTATTGCAAGTTGCCTGCAAATTTAGCTAGCGATTGGATTTTAAAAGTTCTTTCTCCCAGCAATCCAGTACCTGACACAAAATCACTAATCGGAAGAAGCAATCCAGCTAATTTGGATGACGTAAAAGCCCCTAGCTC
>JABEUL010000193.1 GCA_013044465.1 Acidimicrobiales bacterium | reverse complement strand
GGATTTGGTCGAGTAGACATGGTTGAAAATCGAAGGGTAGGAATAAAGAGCCGAGAGACCTATGAAGCCCCTGGAGCGCTTGGGCTCATCAAGGCCCATAGTGACTTGGAAGGTTTGACACTTGAGCGAGATTTATCCCATGAAAAAGCACGCCTAGAGCCGAAATGGGCTGAGCTAGCTTATGATGGACTTTGGTTTTCTCCACTCATGGATTCCCTGAGAGCATTCATGGAGTCAAGTCAGAAATTTGTGACCGGTGAGGTTCGTTTGGATCTTTCACCTGGCACCTGCACAGTCTCGGGGCGGAGAAGTCCCGTATCATTATACGACTATGGTCTAGCTACTTATGATGCCCAAGATTCATTCAGACATCAAGATGCCGAAGGTTTTGTGAGGATTTGGGGTCTTGGGGTCGAGACATGGTCTCGCAAGCAGGTAGGAAACCAATGACGCTCTGGCAGGCAAGGATGGGAGATAGCCCGAATGCAGCGTTACTTGCATTTACCCAAAGCCTATCCTTCGACCACAGGATATACAAAGACGACATTCAAGCCTCTATAGCCCATGTAAGTGGTTTAGAAAGATCAAAGATAATTACTTCAGCAGAAGCAGAGACTTTAATAGCTGGATTAAAAAGAGTTTCCCAAGAGATAGAAGAAGGCAAAATAGTTTTTATTGACACTGATGAGGATATTCACACAGTAATAGAACGTCGGGTAAAAGAGATCTGTGGAGATGTCGGTGGGAAACTCCATACCGGCAGAAGTAGGAACGATCAAGTATCAACTGCTCTTAGGCTGTACCTAAGGAGAGAGCTTAAAAAAGTCGGAACTGAAGTAATTTCACTAGCAAGGGTCTTATTGAAACGAAGCGAAGAAGACCCTACCGTTTACCTGCCCGGCTATACCCACTTGCAAAGGGCACAACCGGTTCTTTTGGCCCACCACCTCTTAGCTCATGGATGGGCGCTTTTGAGGGATGTAGACAGACTTATTGATGCAGTCGATAGGCTAAATATCTCTCCCCTTGGAGCTGGTGCCTTGGCTGGATCTTCCCTTCCACTTGATCCAGATAAGGCTGCAGAAGATTTGGGGTTTAAAAAGAGGTTTGACAACTCCATTGATGCTGTTTCAGATAGAGATTTTGTTGCAGAGTCGCTATTTGTTATATCGATGATCGGTATCCACCTGTCTAGAATTGGTGAAGAAGTTGCGATGTGGTCATCTGCAGAGTTTGGATTTATGACTTTAGATGATGCGTTTTCTACTGGATCTTCTATGCTTCCTCAGAAAAAAAACCCCGATATAGCTGAGCTAGCTAGGGGGAAAGCTGGGAGGTTGATAGGTAATTTGACGGGCTTTCTAGCAACGCTCAAAGGACTTCCACTTTCGTACAATAGAGATCTCCAAGAAGACAAAGAACCTATCTTTGATGCAATTGATCAGATATCTCTGGCCCTTCATGCAATTGCTGGACTAATGGATAGTGCCACTTTTAACAGTGGTGCCATGTCTACAGCAGCTGATGCTGTATCAAGTGCGGCCATTGATTTGGCCGAATGGCTTGTTATAAAGGGAATGCCCTTTAGGGAGGCTTATACAACTGTGGGAATGCTTGTCAGGGATTCAACGGAGCGACACGTACCACTTGAAGAGTTGGTTGCATCCCATCCAGACCTTGGCGATGAGGCCGTGGAGCTTCTTTTGCCAGGTAGTGCTGTAAAAAGGAGGACAACGCCAGGGGGAGCGGGCCCTAAAGTAATTCAACAGCAAATCGATGCATATAGGGATTGTTTAATAAATTACTCTAAGACGCTTAACAGTTGAAAAAGTAGTGCCACGGGAAAAATATCTGGACCGCAAGTTTTTTACAAACGAACCAGAACTAGTGGCGCCAAAACTTTTGGGCGCCACATTAGTTGTTGAAAGCAGCCCCAAGTTGGCACTCGAGCTTGTCGAAGTAGAGGCATACGGCGGCGCATTGGATGTTGCTTCACATGCTTTTAGAGGAATGACAAAACGGAATGAAGTGATGTTTGGTCCCGCTGGATTTCTATACGTGTATTTCACTTATGGAATGCACTGGTGCGCGAATATTACATGTTCAAAAGAGGGTGTGCCCGGTGCGGTTTTATTAAGAGCGGGAATGCCGGCAGAGGGAATTTCCACAATGCGCCGAAACCGCAATCGAGATGACATAAAGGATCAAGATATTGCAAATGGACCGGCTAAGCTCTGCCAAGCTCTTAAAGTTGATGGATCTTGGAACGGGCTTGATATTTTCGGAAGAACTAGCAATATCAAACTAGTAGCAAACGAGAGTACGGACTTTGAGATAGGGCAGTCGAATCGGATTGGAGTAAGAGAGGAAAACCCATTACCATGGCGTTTTTTTATTAAAGACAACATATTTGTATCCAAATATAGGGGCTAAGTCGTAAATAGACTCAATCATTTAAGCCATTTGGGTGCTAATTGTGACCATTTACCCTTTTAGCTAAAGGTGGGCAAAGGGTAGCATCTAATGAGAATCAACCTTGATTGGAAGGCACAAATGAAAGCAGCACAGCTCTACGGGTACAAGCAAGACTATGTAATTGAAGAGGTTCCGGATCCAGTTCCTGGTCCTGGAGAAGTGGTGGTCAAGGTATTGGGCTCCGGAGTATGCCACTCCGATTTACACTTTTGGGATGGGTCAATGGCCATTCTTCCTCTTCCGCCTTTTCCATGGATACTTGGACATGAGAATGCGGGTTATGTCCATGCATTAGGACCAGGTGCGAGCGGTTTCGAAGTAGGTGAGCCAGTAGCGGTTTTTGGCGGGTGGGGGTGTGGAACTTGTAAATTTTGTCTAGGCGGGGAAGAACAGCTTTGCAACGTGATGCTTTGGAGCGGATTAGGTGTCCCAGGGGGATATGCGGAGTATATAAACGTCCCATCTACCAGACATCTTGTCCCTATCGGAGGATTAGACCCAGTGCTAGCTGCCCCACTGACAGACGCGTGTTTGACTCCATATAGAGCAGTTAAAAAGGTGCTGCCCGCCCTTGTTCCTGGTTCGGTGGCCCTTATATTTGGAGTTGGTGGGCTTGGTCATCTGGGCCTTCAACTATTAAAAAAGCTCACTCCGGCCAAGGTTATTGTGGTCGACCCACTAGAGCAAAAACGCAAGTTGGCGATTGAGCTAGGAGCTGATCTGGTAATTGACCCAACTTCGAAAAATGTGGTCCTGGAAGCTAGACAGTTCACAAATGGTGAAGGAGCAGAGGGTGTACTAGATTTCGTAGGTTCCGACTCAACAATGTCCAGTGCAATGGGTTCTGTGGCCAGACGGGGAAAGGTCGTCATCGTGGGCCTTGCAGGGGGATCAGCTCCAGTTTCATTTTATTCAAGTTCCCCAGAGGCCGAAGTTACATCAAGTTATTGGGGGAGCCGTAATGAATTAGTAGAAGTGGTGGCCCTGGCCCAGTCGGGCGCTATCGATGTAAGAATAGAAAAGCATCATCTTTCAAATATCAACGAAGTTTTTGCCAGGCTCCAGCGTGGAGAGATTGATGGCAGAGCAGTACTAATGCCCAACGAGTGATTGCTTTAGCAATGCCGGAGTAACTTTATTTAGACTTATGACTTCTTTCTAGAATTGACACTAGCTAAGTCAGCGCTACGTACACGAAGTTTCTCAATTTGGGGCATTATCTGCGTACCTCTATTGAGGTGCCACCGAACTAGCCTCCGGTGTCACGTTGACTTGAGGCCCACCCATATTTGGGTTATTTGACGGACGGCAGTCACGCCGATTCTCTCTACCTGTTATTGATGAAAAAGGAGAGCCTGGGCCTAAACCATTTTTACTCAGGCTAATTTACTCAAGATTAGGCACAAAATAACCTTCGAGATCAACCACGATATCTACAGAAGAAGTACCGTGGTTTGTAATTTGGATTTCATTTGAAGTACCTGTAGGGGTTACAACTGAATCAGAAACTATGTCACCAGCAGTTGAAAAGTTGACGTTACTTGAAATGGTAGGGGGTTCAGCGTATGGCGTTGCCGAAACATATCCAGGTCCACTTATATCTGTGACGGTCAAGTTCATTAAAAGAGCAGTTACTTGCTGTGCCCCCATTGATGGAATGGATCCAGGTGAAAGAACAATAGAACTGCCTGGCGCCAAAGTCATACCAGAAAATAAATATCCAGAGTTGCTTCTAGTATCTATTATCCTGGTCGAAGGCATCGAAACTAACTCTGATCCATCAGATAATGGATTAGTCCCGTCGCTAAAGTAACCTTCAACATCAATTACGACATCAGTATTTCCTAATGAATTGAATACATTGATGGCTCCGGTTGGGCCAACCGGTACTATCACTTGGTTCGAAATTATTCCTTGATGATTCCAATTGAGATTCGACGTGAAAGGAACGCTAATTTGGCTGCTGTTCAGAACAGGCGATGCAGGAAATAGGGTTAAATATCCAGAGTTATTCCCAGAATTGATAGCTGTAACATTCAAAATGACTGCCGAAACACCCGAACTCGGAACTGATGCATTACCTGTTGCTTGCACGGTAATAATTTGTTTACTTCCAAGGGTCTGTCCCTGGTTAAGGTAACCGGAATTTGCCCTCGTATCAACTAATCTGGTCTGGGGAATTGGAGTTAAAATTCCAGATCCTGGGGCGGCATAGCCATAATAACCTTCAAGATCAATTACTAAATCTGCCATTCCATTTCCATTGATGAAAGTAATGCTGCCGTCTTTCCCTATTGGCAACGTAACTAAATTGGCAATAGTTTCATTCGGCTGAGACCAATTCAAAATCGATGTGCCAACCGCTGTTGAGGTGCCAGGATTAGCAGAGAAAAAGCTCGCCTGGGTTGTGTCAGTTGCAGTGACATTTAGCACCACTGAAGTTGCACCTTGAGGAATTGATGCGAGGGAAGTAATGGGAACATTGAGACTGCCTTTAGCGGTTAAAGTTACGCCTTGGCCAAAGTACCCTGAACCCGCGCGGGTGTCAACTATTCTCGTAGGAGACAGTGGCGTGTAACTATTTGTCGAGACTAAGTGTGGAGGGTATGAAGTACTTGTAGAGGCCGAATTGGTAGGACCATAAGAACTAGTATCCGGTTCACCTGCCGTATTACGTATCAGTGATAATGAAATTGACGATGTTGGGTACTTGTAAGCTCTATATCCATTAAATCCACCCGGAAATGTGACACTTTCCAATAGATTACCGTTGGCGTCAACTTCAGTATACCCAGGACTTCCAGTTGCACCCCAACAAATTAAGTTGTCATTTCCATTGTCATAACGGTATAAAGAACCAGTCATTATTGCAGCCGAGCCACTTGGGTTTTGATACTCCCATATCATAGTTGCAGTATTGGTTGTAGTGTCAATTTTGTATTCGATACCGCGAGATGCACCTGACATGGCGGTGTGGTCATCGTAGAGGGTAACTTCGTCATTCGAAATAAACTTCGCGTCGTGCTGACCTGAAATGGTCGTCTCTGGATCGTTTGCAATAGCTAGATGCTGCTCGCCATCACAAGTTATATTGTTACCCCCGAGCTTCCATAGTATTTTTCCGGTTTGAATGTTGATGTCATAGACCGCCGAGAGATTTCTAAATGACACTAGGAGGTCTTTTCCATCGGGGCTTAGTGAAAAAGAATTAAGGTGCAGTGGATCTATAGTATTTGGACCAACCGAATAAGATATGTAGTTATCTGACTCGGCTGGGCAGATGTGATTTGCTGGATCCCACTGCCACACAATTTGACCGCTAGCAGAAAGCTCTTGAATGACATTGTCAACATAAGTCTGGTTACTTGAATATCCTAGCGAGCTATAGTTAGCTACTTTTAAATAGTCGGACGAGATAAAGCGGTCGCCATTGCTGGTTGCCGCATAGTCATGGCTGTCCATTCGTCCGCTCGGTGCGTAAAGTGGAGTTGACACTTGCGAATCCATGTTGAAGAATGAAAGGTTTGTATTCGTTGCGACGTTTGCATAATAGGAACTCAACAAAAGGGTATCTGGAGCAATTAACTTAAATAAGTTTGGAGTGATATAGGACGGAACTTGGTGATACCATACAGGTGAACCGTATTTGTTTAAGATCAAATAGTAATTAGTCGTAGCATCCAAATGAACTGAATTAATCAAATAGTAGCCATTACTAACGTGACCGGGTTTGTTCACAGCGTATGTTGGAAAGCCTGGGGGGAGGCACCGAATCCAATATTGAACATTTGGAGGCTGCCCAATCGAAGTGTTTGGGTTTGGGCTTAATATCGAAAATGCTTGATTAGGCTCAAGGTTTATGTTGAAAGTAAACGAACTTGAAGTTGTACCTCCAATACTTAAATTTCCAGTGGAACTTGAAACGGTGATCGAAATTGGATTTGTAAGATTAGTGCAATAAAGTGCATAGTCGGTATTGGAACTATTAAACAGCACGTTCAAATTGAATGGCGAAGCACTAATATTGGTGATTGGCGCTCCGGTGTTGGCATACATATAGGCATCTTGACCTAAATCGTAAAAGTTCCCATTAGATGTGGTGACAAATACCGAATCCATGGTGGAGTTAGCTACAGGGGTAGAAGTAATTGCACTATCCAAGCGACGAGATACGAGTGGTTTGCAAATCAACGGCGACCCAGTACAGTTGGTAGATCCATTTGCGCTGAATGCATCTAAATACCCAGAATCGCTCGCTACAAAGACTACATCAGAAACGACTGTCGGAGCCGGAGGTGCGAATGTGGTTGAGTAATTGACAGACATTGGCGCCGTGAAATTGGGCAAACACAACAGTCCGTTATTCGCACAAGTTGTCGTTGTATTTAGATTGAATACGTCTAAACCCGATGGAGTGACTCCATATATGTAGCCGTTGGCCACAGTGGCTGGACTGATAAATGAATTGTTGGAATTAGAATCTGAATATTGAGTCAGAGGGGAACAAATGACAGGAGTTCCTGAACACCCACTTAGACCATTCGCGTCGTAAGCGTAAATTGACTTGCCAGCAGTGTAAACTATGTTGCCGGAAAGTGATATTCCTAAAGAGTCTGTGGCATATTCACCAGTCCACAGAGGACTGCATACTAATGGGGCTCCCGTGCAGTTTGTGGTCCCATTCGCACTGAAGGCATAGAGTTTACCCTGGGATACCATGAAGATTGTCGACGAAGTGCCATTTGGTGGTGTTGAGCTACCAGAGCCAACAGGTGCCGTCCACAGAGGACTGCATACTAATGGGGCTCCCGTGCAGTTCGTGGTCCCATTAGCGCTGAATGTGTAGAGGGAGCCAGCATCATAAGCGTATATGTAACCATTGGAAACAAAGGGTGTCGACAAGTTACTAGTTGGAGATGCCACAGACGCTACCCAAAGTGGTGAGCATACAACCGGTGTTCCAGAGCAATTGGTAACTCCCATGGCATCATAAACATAAATGGTGTTTTCGACACTAACGTAAAGGTTGTTATTGGCAACAACTGGAGTAGTGACAATTGGGAAGTTTGGGTTTGGGGTGGCCGTAAAAATCGGCTTACACGTACTTGGGGAATTGTAAGTGCAGGTGGCGCCAGTACCGCTCGAGTCAAATGCGTACAACACACCGGTTTTACTACCCACAAATACCATATTATTTGCAACTACTGGAGTTCCGGCTCCTGGGACCACTGCCGAGTAAAGCTGCGGCGATAAAATAGAGTTGGGAATGATGGATCCAATACTTTATTCGCATCAATTCCGATTCCGGCCTACTTTATGCAACCATTTGAATGCTACAGCTGGAAAATCCAAAAACAACGGGTATTCTTTAATTTTTAGATTACCACGCGAAGCTCCTTTTAATCTGATCCACCTCAAATTTGAGTACACATACCAAAATAGATATGGAGATTGGTAATTATGAAAGGCAAGAAATTAGCCGGGAGCAAGTTTTAAGAAATCTTCTTGCACGGGATTGGTTGTTAAATGATAGGAAGACCCTTGATGAAGTGGCTCTAAGCTTTGGCATTACGGAGACTACCTAGCAGAGATGCAAGCAAACCTATGGGGCATGAAAGGTGACGCACGAAGACGTTCAAAGAACGTTAGGTCAAGAACAAGAGGCGAAAACTATCGATACCGACCAGACACTTGACAGTTTGATGCTCAAGGAGTTGGCTTAGGGAAATTTCTAACCCGGGATCAAAGGCGGGTATCAGTTGAGCCTCTAGAAAAAGGTTCGAGATACCCCTCACTGACAGTCAGGAAAGTTGTAACCAAAAGAAACAGGATAGGGCCCGCCAACCTATTTCTTTAATTGTCATTTAGGCTACGGACTTTCACCTCGTTCATATAACAGAAGTAGGGGCTGTTGAGATACTAAACATCATTTTGGATAGATTATTAGATGCAGCTAACAATATTGCCATACTTGAAGCTCCGTAGAATACGTAAGCCCCATCAAGGTTCTCAATGTAAAAGTTAAAGTGCAGTGCCGAGTTTTTACAAGCTCTTGAAAACGCTGAAGATGTTATGCTAAAAAGTTCTTTCAACTGGAACAAACAAGTGATCTTGTGTTGGTAAACTGATTAAATAAAATATGTGCTCCCATATAGAGTGGACCGGTTTTGGGGAGTTTTCATACATTAGATACTTGTGGATTGCCACTACTTAATCCTAAAATGTGTTTGATGTGTTTCAGACCCCTCACTTTCAGGAAAGTTGTCGCATGAGAAATTAACATAGAGGGCACTTATTAAGGAGAAGTAATTATGGAAACTCGTTATTCACGAGCTCAAAAAG
>JABEUL010000192.1 GCA_013044465.1 Acidimicrobiales bacterium | reverse complement strand
TGTCAAAGTTGAGGCTTCCAGTGTGGCTGGTGATGGAGTAACGGTTTTTTGCGTTGGGATAGAAAAACAAATTTGGGCTGTAAAGCGTTACTGACCAAAATCCTACTGGACCCAGAGGTGGGAGTTGGCTTTTGGAAAAGCGAAGCGTGAAAACGGACGCCCCAGGATTATTTACGGAAAGTGAAAAGTAAACAGCCTGACTTGACACTTGTGCGCCCAGACCGTGAAGTGCGATGAAAGCTCTTTGCTCATAGTCGGTTCCGAAGGTGCCGGCAACTGGCATTTTAGCCCAGACCATAGGTTGAGAACTAGGGGAATGAATTAGCTGACTTCCGAGTGAAATTGCCCGTTGATACATCGAATTCGAAATAGATTTGGACGGAATATGGGAAATTGAATCAATTAAAGTGACTGTTTTGGAATCATAACTTGGTGGTGGATCCAAAGCCATAAGTTTCGAGATCTCAGGGAATACCTCTGTGCTTGAAAGATCAGTCTCACTTCCAGGTCCGCACATCATCGAAGAAGGGCCTCCCGATAGTTGGTAACCCGGAAGAGCAAGCGGCGACATCTTGTAACTCTTTTGCAACTGAATCACATTTTGGACGTCCATCCCTCCATAAACTGCACTTCGTCCTAGCATCCACACATCAGGAGTCGGAGCTTTGATGAGTGACCAACCAATTGGAGTTAAGCCTTTATATCCGGGGCCGACAATAATGTATTTTTTACCGCCTTGATTTTGTGTGAGAGTACCGATGTCAGCAAATGTATTGGTATACATATCCATTAACTGAAAATTGATGTAGCGCGAACTGACCTTTGGAATAGATAACTCTATTGCACTTTTTCTCAAATCTAAAAATGCCAAAGAATATAAAGTGTCGTCATTTGGCGCAACTACAGTACGTGAGTTGCTGTTGGCAAGTTTTGAAGTACTAAATAGCTTGTTTACCCCTATGAGACATCCCAATTTGGATCGGGTATTGTTCATGACAATAAGTGGCAAACCATATACATATTTCACAGTCAATGAAGTGCATAAATCCACCTGGATGTTGGAAGACTTTTCACAAAGTAACCTGGCATCATTGAGCAACTTGGGAGGTTCAACTATGGGTCCACTTGGTTCAATTAGGCTTGCTCTAGGAACTTGGATGGCTATCTTTCCAACCGAATGATTTTGATTTTGCAATACGGTAAAGCTTAAAATAGCTAAAACAATTACGCAGCTCAGAGTTACTGAACTAATTACGTAGCGCCTTTTACTCATCCTCACTGACGCAGCTTCTCCATGTTCAAGATCTTACAACCTCTGCATTCAGTTATTTAAGACTTGGCATTATGTGGTATCGCTAAATTAATCTGTCTAGTTTATCTAGAAAAACGTTCCAAAAAAGTAACCGAAACTATTTTGAGACTAAATTCTAATTAACAAGACTTTCTGTTTTCAAAAGCGCATTTAAAAAGTTAAGTGTGATAGGGGACCCTGACTTGTAAAGCGCTGTGGCTTTTCCAGCCAAGGTAAGATACCAATCGTTAGGCACTGTGTCTCCACTGACGGCATTAGATAATAGATCTAATCCAACTGGAAGATTGCGTTCATTATTTTGGATCTTAAACATGGCCGTTCCTTCATCAACTTCATCAAACATTGCCCCGTATATCGATTTGGCTGGAAGATCTGAGTACTTACTCATCTGGTTCCACCAGAAGTTTCCATTTAACCTTGGGATTGAATTTATCGGGGGAGGTGGTGAGTTTGGATTTTCAACTCTTAGTACGTTATGGTTGGACAGGCCTGGAAAGACAACCGGAACTATTTCACTTCCAAAACTATTGGCATAGGAAATATCTTTCGACAATGTATTTTCAACATATCTCGAAAGTTCCAATGAGTTGGAGTATCTCCCAACAGTCCACGGTGACAAAAGAGAATACCTTTTATAAAAGGCACTCCATTCAGGGCCGGTCTGTGAGTCGATAACTGCTTGTCGCCAAAAAGTTGGTACACCTCCCATGACTGCAATCCCTTCTGACTCTAAATAGTCTAAAGTGGCATTTGCAACTCCCACCGGGATATTACGATCAACAAAGCCCAAACCCCATATACCAATTAGCGGTTTCGAATTGTAGTGTAGGTATCGATCATTGGAGAATATTAAGTGAGAGTTCGCTTGGATGTGAGATCTGATCAAACTTATAAGTTGGGTAGGATTAGCTCCTGTTACGTCGTACATGATAGCCACCACTCTTCCAGTTGAAGAGGCCGCTTGCATCACATTTTCAGTTACTACGTCTCGAAATTGGCGTTGCTTGGAACCCGGAACTAAGTTGAGCACAAACTCCTGAAGAAATACCCCATCTATGCCATAGGATTGCATCCATCTGAAGTGAGTATCTACCATCTGTTTTTTAAATGAACTGAATAGATATGCCTCATTTCCGTTAGCAAGCTTTAATCCGGTTGCCGAGAGGTCATCTATCTTGAACTCACCTACATCAGGCCATATGTCAAAAGTAATTGAAGAAGCTGATATGGGTTTGTTAAATGACCAATGTTGCCACTCGTTTAGCTCTGAAGTGTCTCTGGGTGTTCCAAACCAACCTTGATAGCCAAATAGGAGTTTGTTCCAAGGTGAAGTTGCATCTACCTGAGTAACAGCTGTTTTTGGCAAAGTTGCATTTGAGCCACATCCTTGGGAAATCCCAAGTAAAGTGCACGCTCCTCCTAATTTCAAGAGATCACGCCGATTCATTTACAACGTCTTCCAAATATCAGCATTTCAGGACCTTTGATTCCATTTTTTTAGCTTGGGTAGGAAATAGCAAGTGGATGGCATCATTTGGC